>JAQSXD010000192.1 GCA_029266295.1 Bacillota bacterium
TCGTGAACTCCTCAAAATGGAAGATGAAGGCTTCATTCGGATCAAAGGCCGCCGTATTGAAATTACCGACCTGCAGATGCTTGAAGATGAATTGTAAGCTCAGCTTAGATTTTGGATTGCTTTGAAATGAACACTCAGATTATTAATTTTCAGAATTACTTTACCTGGTCCCTGATGGTTGTTTAACAAAATCCACTTCTTTCTCATATTAATATGTTATAAACTTTTAAAAAGGAGAAAGCAAAATGTCAGGGTTTCATAATTTGACTCCGACAAACGGATTTGATTTTAACAATCTTATCAATGCGAGACAAAATAACTACGCCTGGTCCATGAGCGATTTAGATGGCTATATCTATGTGGGCACAGGCAGAAATATATTGGTTAATATCATTAGAGCAATTCAGCCACAAACACATTTGCCCGTACTCATCAATCCAGGACCCATCGATAATCAGGCTGAAATATGGAGATATAAAAAAGACGGTTCCCTTCCATGGGAAAGAGTTTACAAAGCCCCTGCCGATGCTGGGATAACGGGCTTTCGATTTATGATTCAGTACCGGCCTTTCGGCGGAAGTCCTTGCCTTTATGCCGCAACCTTCGGCAGAAGAGCACAGGTGCTGAAATCAACCAATGGTGTGAACTGGTTTATCTTGCCGGATAATGTTTTGCAGGGTACTTCTTCCAGAGCTATGGCAGTACAAAACGGTAAGCTATACGTTTCCACCATCGATGAGGTAAACCAAAATTCCGCCCCGCTGTTATACAGCAGTGTGGATCCGGAGTTTTACCCATGGGAAAGCCTCATCAATGTGAATGCACCCGGTTTTGACCCAGCAAGGAACCCAACCAGCCCCATCAGTAATATGGCGGTATTCAACAACCGAATCTATGTTGGCGTGAGTAATTCCGAAGGCGCTCAGGTTTGGAGAACCAATGGTCCTGAACCCATTCAGAACGATTGGACACTGATCGTCGACAGAGGTTTTGGAGATCCCGCAAATGTTTACACCTTAAGCATGGGTGTTTTCAGAGACCATCTCTATGTTGGGGGAACAAAGGAACTGCCCTTATCCTGGGCGATTCCCAGAGGCTGCGATGTAATCCGGATCAATAGGAATGATGACTGGCAGCTAATCGTTGGAGGAAATCCATTCTTGCCGTCAGAGTCGGAAAGCGCATCAGGTCTTGGCTCAGGATTTAACAATCCCTTTAATGTGTACGCATGGCAGATACAGGAATTTGACGACAAATTGCTCATCAGTACCTTTGATGATTCCAGCAATATGCAAGTAATCCTGGATACACTTCTGGCAAATCGAGCCGCATTATATCAGCTCATTGGTGTAGAAGTAACCACTCTATTGATTGAAATCTATAAGAGTGTCGTTGAGATTCTAAGATTTATTCGGTATCCCATCGGATTTGATTTGTATGTTTCTGAAGACGGTGTTCATTTTAATTCTATTTTCTTGAACGGGCTTTTTAATCCGAATAATTATGGAGGAAGAATCCTTTTCGTTGACAGCTGTGAAAAATTATATCTGGGAACAGCAAACCCATTCCAGGGTTGTGAAGTATGGAAAGCCAACAGCATTGACGATTACCGCTTCAGTCCATGCACTGAAGTGCACTATAGAAAATTGCAGGAAATTCGTGAAATATTAGCAAACAATAACGAGATCATTGGTCAAAACATGCCCGCAATTCTCCAGTATGTATCAGAAGAACATTACCATAAATTTGTCTGAATGAACCGTTCCGCTTTATCTACATGCATGAATGCGCAAGTATTTTATGTAACAGAAAATACTCAGCAAGTATAAAAGCAACCCCGAATGAAACCGGGGTTGCTTTATCATTCGTTTAATGTAACCTCCAATCATTGTGCCTGTATAAGATTCGGAGCCATTGGTATTCCAGGCGAAAATATGGTAAACTATGTTGTAATTTGACGTATTTATAAAAATGGAGTTACGGGCGTGCCTGTAAACTCTCAATATACAGAAACTACACTTGATTTATTGATGAGGTTATTCTATGTATGAACTAATCAAGATTTGTGACAACAGCTATTATATCAATAGTCCTGCGAAAATAGGACTTTACGTGAATGACAACCATGAAGTCTATCTGGTGGACAGCGGCAATGACAAGGATGCGGGAAGAAAAATCCGACAACACCTGGAAAAGAACAATTGGCGATTAAAGGCAATCCTGAACACCCATTCCAATGCCGATCACATCGGCGGCAACAAATATCTGCAAAGCCAAACCGGATGCAAAATATATGCGCCGGGAATTGACTGCGCTTTTACCCGGCACCCGCTTCTGGAACCATCCTTTTTGTATGGCGGCTTTCCTCCCAAAGATTTACGGCATAAATTTTTAATGGGCCAGGAGAGCAATGCAGAGTATCTTACTGCAGAGATACTGCCCGAAGGAATGTCCATTCTACCCCTTCCGGGACATTTTTTTGATATGGTCGGTTTTCGGGATGCAAATGATGTGGTCTATCTGGCAGACTGTTTGTCCAGTAAAGAAACGCTGGACAAATATCAGATCACTTTTATATATGATGTGGCCGCTTATCTGGATACCCTTGAGAACGTTAAGTTGCTGAACGCTTCTTTATTTGTTCCTGCTCACGCTGAAGCCACGGATCATATTGCGCCCCTCGCTCAGATCAACATCGATAAGGTAAATGAGAGTGCCGAAAAGATTCTTTCATTTTGTAAAGATCCTCTCTGCTTTGAACATATCTTACAGAAGTTGTTTCATGCTTACGGTCTGACTATGAATTTTGATCAGTACGTTCTTGTGGGTAGTACGGTTCGCTCGTATCTTGCATGGCTGAAAGACACAGGAAAAGTGAGTGTCAATTTTGAAAACGGCCTGCCCCTTTGGTCCTGCACATAAAAGCCACCAGTTGAAAACCACCCAGACACTTCGGGGGTTGATCCTTCGGGAATTAAACACATGGGAAAACTGAAGACATTGTAAATGAATGCCCCTTGTGATATAATTGCTGGCAGTTATGACAAGGAAAGTTGGTAAATAAATGAGATCAATTGAAAAGAAATTTGAATTTATTAATTTTAGAAGCTCCCATCACGACCGGGACTTTAATCTTTTTTTACTTGCGGCACTGTTCGCCGGAATCGGCGCAGGTATTAACGCATCCATATTCAACAACTATTTAAACGATATCTTCAACCTGTCCGAGGAAATCAGAGGTCTCCTGGAGGTGCCGAGAGAGGCTCCGGGCTTTTTTATTATGTTAATTCTGGCGGCATTGAGTTTTTTGGGCGATGTGCGAATTGCAATGCTGGGAATGGCTGCCGCGGGGCTGGGGATGCTTGGGCTGGGTCTGCTGTCTCCAACCTTTGCGCTGATGATCATCTGGATGATGATGTACAGCCTTGGCACACACATGATTATGCCCGTGACGCCATCCATTGGAATGACACTGTCCAAACAAGAATCATTTGGATCAAGGCTCGGAACAGTCAGCGCTTTCGGTCTAATCGGCAGCATCGCCGCCTATATCTTTATTTTCTTGGGATTTAACTACATACACATCTCTTATCAAACAGCATTCATTACCGGTACCGTATTTTACATATTCGCTGCCTTTGCAATTGGATTCATGAAGAAGAGCGGGCCGGAGGTACGCAAAGTCAAATTTGTTTTCAGAAAACGATATACGCTTTTTTATGTACTGGCCGTTATCAGCGGTGCAAGAAATCAAATTTTTATGACCTTTGCCCCTTGGGTTTTGATTAAGGTGTTTGACGTAAAGCCTCAGATGTTTGCAATCCTGGGAATGGTGGTTGCCATCGTCAGCATCGGTACAAGAAAGATGATCGGCAAATTGATTGACAGCAAAGGCGAACGTTTTGTTCTGACGGCGGAAGCATTTCTGCTGTTTATCATCTGCCTCGGCTATGCGTTTTCAGATATGCTCTTTACGGCAAAAGTTGCAGTGGTGATCATTGCCGCCTGCTATGTTATTGACAATTCCATGTCTGCGGTGGAAATGGCCCGGTCCACCTATGTAAGGAAAATTGCCGTGGATGTTGCTGATGTAACACCGACACTGTCTACAGGCGTCAGCTTGCAGCATATCGCCTCCATGGTAATTCCGGTTTTCGGAGGCCTCCTATGGGCTGCAGTGGGATATGAAGCAGTATTTATTGCAGCAGCTGTCATTGCTTTCCTGAACTTTGTACTTTCCCGTAAAATTGTGATTACACAATAGCGTCCGAAATATTTTGAAGCCTGCTCTCTTCATAGAGCAGGTTTTTTAATTCAATTATTGAGGTGAAATCAATTACGCAATATTTTTATAACGGTACCCGCAAAAAACATTTGACAAATACTACAGGTACCGGTTAAAATAAGTTTGTATTCTACAGGTACCATTAGAAATAACAAGCTTAGCAACAGGAGGTAATATTCAATGGAAAAAGACACAGAACTATATGAAAAGCTCAGCAGACTGCAATTTCTGCTGCAAAAATTTCAATTTAAAGTCCATACAAAAGTTGGCCCTATGGCAGACACTTCGAGAGGTCAAGGAAGGATTCTTGCTTTCCTAAAGCTAAAGGATGGAATCAGTACAAAAGATCTATCCTATCTGCTTGGGATACGCATTTCGTCACTCAATGAACTTCTGGCCAAACTCGAAAAGAATGGTTACATCACCCGTGAACCTGCAGAGACTGACAAGCGAATTATTTTAATCCGTTTAACCCAAAAGGGGCGTGAAGAAGAACCCCATCAGAGCGACAGGATAGACATCTTTCGCTGCCTTACAGCAGAAGAACAAGATCTATTCGGTCAGTATCTCGACCGTGTGATCAATGAACTGGAAGCGGAACTAGGACCGGTTCACGATCACCATAAGATGGAGGATTGGCTCGAGCATATGAAAGAAAAAATGGGTGAAGAACAATTCGAAGAACTAATGACTATGCACAACGAGCACCATCGCTTTCACGGGCATAAGCCTGGCAGAGGTCATCATGGATTTGGCCCGCACCATGGTTTTGGAGAATTCAGGCATCACCAGCAGGATGAATCCAGCTGCAAACATGGTACAACAGCTTATTCTGCGGAATCATCTGCTGATAAAGAAGAGGAATCAATACAATGAATCAAAAGAAGATAACTGCAAACAGCGAACTTCATGACTCCGGCGAAGATTACCTGGAAGCGATACTGATCCTTGAAAAACGAAAGGGAGAAGTCCGTTCAATTGATCTGGCACAGCATATGGGTTATTCGAAGCCAAGTATCAGTCATGCGGTTGCAATGCTGGAAAGCGGTGGTTTTCTCATAAAAGATGTGTGCCACTCTCTTAAGTTGACCCAGGTCGGAAGAGAAGCAGCCGAACGAATTTATGAACGGCACAGATTTTTCTCAGAACAATTGATAGCTGCGGGAGTAGATCCGCAAACTGCGGAGAGTGAAGCCTGCCGGATGGAGCATGCCATCAGCCACACTTCTTTTGAGAAAATAAAAGGAACGTCAAATCGCCTCTTCAATTCTCCCAAGCTTTAATCTGGTTGAAACTGCATTTACAGCAAAGGCATGAATTGCTTCATTCACAGTGGTGCAGCACTCGGGGATCATCGTCACACTGTATGGTTCAGCACTTTTTGAAATAGCGGTGTGGGTGACACAGTTTTGTGTCATCATCCCGCATAGAATAAGTTCCTTCACCCCAAGACCATCCAATACTTTACTTAGGTTTGTTTGGTAGAACCCATCCGCATGGTGCTTAATCACAATCGGGCTGCCCGGTGCAGCTTCTAAAACCTCCGGTTTGATCGACGCCCCATCTGTGCCTTCATTAAAGAAGGGCGCCATGCCTCTCTCGGGGTCAGCAATATGCTGGATATGAATCACGGGAATCCTCTTATGATTTGCCCTTTCAATAGCAGTCAATACATTTTTCAGTGTTTTTTCAGTATTCCATAACGGAAACTTACCACCCGGAAAATAGTCGTTTTGCAGGTCAATTACCAAAAGTGCCTTGCTCATATTGCATTCCTCCATTTCATTTTTTTAATCGATCATGATTTCCCTCTGGAAGCACTGCGGCTTCCAGCTCTTTTTCGTCATTGATCTGTAACGGATAGCTTTACAATAACACTTCTGATTTTCTTTGAAAATTACCCACTTTTTTGTGTGTATGCTTCGTTTAACACAAAGATTTATTTCCGGTCTTTTGCAGTATTTTTTTCTCGTTGAGGTATTCCCGTCCTAATTCCTGCATGATCTCTAATGCTTTTATAATTGTTTTCCCTCTCTCCTCGGTAAGGAAATACTCTACCTTCAAGGGATAGCCCTCATGCTGCACTTTATCAACCAAACCAAACTCCCTCAATTCATGAAGTTGTTCCAACAGCATTTTTTGACTGATTCCTTTGATATCCTTTTCCAGCTGAGAAAGAGAGACCCTCCCATGATGCTTTAATTGCCATAAAATAACGGTTTTCCACTTTCCTTTCAGGATGTCATGGGTAATCTCAAGAGGACAGGTGTACTCTTTTCTAACTTTCATATTGAGAACCTCCAAATTCAAGTTCTGGTTTTTCATAAATCGCTTGACTGCCTTCATGTTATAGTCATTATACCTAATTTTACTCCGTTTTCATCGGAGAATTCTTTTATTACCAAAAACGATATTTCCCACTAATAAAACACCCCCCATCCGGTGAACAATTTTGTACCAAACGGGGGGCATTGAAATGAAGAGGCATTAGGAAAGAGAATGTTCTCTATTCTACAAATCTGAGCGCCACATAGGCAAGGTCGGAGATATCGATCTTTCCGTCGCGATTTACATCAGCCGCTTTTGCAAGATCCCAGTCTGGGCTGTCGGAAGTTTTACCGTAATAGTACGCCACGATGGCAAGGTCAACAACATCGATCTTTTCGTCATCATTGAGATCTGGGGAGGCTTCTTCTTTTATGACGGCATCCTTGAAGGAATCCACGGCTGTATTGA
>JAQSXD010000002.1 GCA_029266295.1 Bacillota bacterium
TGATCAGGAGGCATTTAGCCGTTTTAGCATAGACCTGGTTATTAAACCATTAAAAAAGAGCAGATCGATACTGGCCACCAGAAAAGGAACGGTCTAATACCATTTTAAAATAACATCATAGTAACAATATCACAAACAGATAAGTACATCACAGTAAAAATATCACAGTTAACAGCATAGTAATAGAAAATCATATGAGTGCAAAACAGGAGGCTTTTATATATGAAGGAAACTGAACAACAAATAATAAAGAAAAATTCTGAAATGAAGGAATCAAAAACATTGGAATCTGCCCAAACCAAAAAGGAAATGGGAGCAAACCGAATGGGGGAACTTCCGGTAGGGAAGTTGCTGCTTGAATTTTCCGTACCTGCTATTATTGCAATGATAGCAAACGCCTTATATAACGTAATCGATAGTATTTTTGTAGGCAGAGGCGTAGGCTCACTTGCCCTGACCGCTGTGACCATAGCATTTCCCATCATGATCATCTTAATGGCTTTTGCTATGCTCATCGGCATTGGAGCTACCGCAATGATTTCGTTGAAATTGGGTCAGCAGAAAAAGGACGACGCGGAACGAATTTTGGGGACTGCGTTTGCTTCCTCTGTTGTCATGGGAGTTACGCTTACCGTAATCTTCCTGATCATTTTGGATCCACTTTTGCTTTTTCTTGGAGCAACACCGGACGTATTCCTATATGCAAAACAGTTTAGTACCGTAATTCTGATTGGTGCGGTCTTCCAGTTCCTATCCTTTGGGCTGAACAATATCATTCGGGCAGAGGGGAATCCGGTTATCTCCATGGCAACCATGCTGTTTTCAGCAGGAATGAACTGCCTGCTGAACCCACTGTTTATCTTTGTATTTCACTGGGGAGTCATCGGCTCTGCACTGGCCACAGTTACCACTCAGATATTGGTTTCGGCATATATCATCTACCACTTTACCATTGGAAAAAGCAATCTTAAGCTTCACAGGAAATACTTCAGATTAGCACCGGATTTGATGGGGAAGATTGCTTCCATCGGCTTGTCTCCGTTCCTGCTTCAGCTTGCAGCAAGTGTGACCCTGTTTATTTTTAACAGTCATTTGCTGGAATATGGCGGAGAAATGGCAGTTGCCGCAATGGGCGTCATCAACCGGACGGCGATGATGCTGCTCATGCCGATTTTTGGAATCAATCAGGGTGCTCAGCCGATTATCGGCTATAATTACGGTGCAAAGAAATATGACCGCGTCAAAAAGACGCTGAGACTGGCGGCCATAGCTGCAACAGCTATCTGTATTTTTGGCTTTGCTCTTTCAGAGCTGTTCAGCCCTCAGATTATCGGGCTGTTCAACAAAGAACAAGAACTGATTGATATCGGAACAAGAGGAATTAGAATTTTTATGCTGATGGTACCTTTGGTGGGAGTTCAGATCGTAATCACAAACTATTTCCAGGCTGTAGGAAAGGCACCGAAGGCAATCCTGCTGAGCCTGACAAGACAGGTCTTGTTTTTAATCCCTTTGATCCTGATTCTCCCCTCCTTCTTCGGACTGGACGGTATCTGGATGGCGGGTCCGATCTCAGATTTTTCATCATCCATGTTGGCCATCGTCCTACTGATAAAAGAGTTCCGCTATCTGCAGGATAAGCATGATAAGGGTAGTTCGCTGCGATAGCGGAGGACCCTTTCGCTTAACGAAGATTCTCATTGAGAAAGAATAAGAGCACATTGGTTCTGTCCTGGCTTAGCTCCCAGATCATCGCGCCACCCATGCCGATCGATTTTAAATAATCTGTTTTGTATCGAATGGATTCAGGGTCGTCGTAGCTGATGAAAACCGAGCCGTCAAAGAGCCAGGGCACAAGGGACTGGGGATGAAAAAAATAGGTGAAAAGAGCATTGTTGGCGTAGTTTGCCATAATTTGATCGTAACTAATAGAGTTTGCGCCGAAAAACGGCTGATACAAACCATAATTGAAATTGTTGACAGAAGCGTAGAGATAACCATAGAAGGGAATTCCCATCATCAACTTGTTCATGGGAAATCCGCCAAGCTCCCACGTTTCGATTCCCGCAGCCACACTCCATTTATACTGGGGTGAGATATCGTTGTTTTCAAACAGTGGTGCATTGAAGTCGGTGTAAGTGTCCCAAGTGCCATGAATGTCATAAGACATGATGCATGCATAATCAAGATAGGGATGAATTCGTGACAATTCTACATTGTTTGCATAAAAAGCACCGTTTCCGCCAGCGATGGTAAGCAGATATGTAGTCTGATCAGCAGCACCTTGCTCATCAAGCCGCTCTCTCATCTTCTGCAGCAGCAGCGTAAAATTCTCTTTGTCTTCCGGTCTTCTAACATTGGTGGGAAGACCTCCGCTGACGGGATACTCCCAGTCCAGATCTACCCCATCAAATCCATATTTTTTTATGAATTCAATACAGCTGTCTGCAAAGATCGTGCGTGATTCCTCCGTAAGCGCTACGTCGGAAAATCTTCCGGACCAAGTCCAGCCGCCAACGGAGATCAATGTTTTCAGGTCGGGGTTCATCCGTTTTAAATCATTGAGTTGGCTGAAGTTAAAGGGATCAAGATTGGGATAACCAAGGGTGATGGTCAGCTCCGGGCTGATATTGGCAAATGCGTAATTAATATGGGTGAGTTTTGTTGCATCGATTTGAGATGGAGTATAGCCGGTATTGACTGACCAGGCCGTGTAATAACCAATCAGTCTTCTTCCGGAAGGCAGCACTGACGGAGTGCGGGCAGCCTCTACATTTCTTAGCATGTTCCATAACTTCCTTTCACATAGTGATTGGCGCCAGTCAGACATTACCAAAAGGATGTGATGTCAACCGAAGCTATGTATATCATATGCGCCGTTGTAATCTGTGGTGAGCTCTGCAATGATACTCATTTGAATCCTTCCTGAAGTGCATTGAGAAGATCCCCATTCTTATCATGACGAAGCTCCCAGATCATAGCACCTGCCAGCCTCTTAGATTTAATATATTGCAATTTGTGGAAGATAGATTCCTTGTCTTCGTATGAGATGAAGTCGGAACCATTCCAAAGCCAGGGAACTTTTGCCTGAGGATGAAAAAATCGTCGGTAATCGGGATTTGTAACGTAATCTTCGGTGATTTTTTTATAGCTTAGGGCCTTTGCTTTGGAAAAAGTCTGATACAGGCCGTCATTTCTGCTGCCGGTGGTCGAATAGTGATATCCGTAAAACGGAATTCCAGCCACAAGCTTTTCCGCAGGAAAAGAGGCATTGATCCAACCGTTTACTCCTGTATCGAAGCTGGCCTGATCTTGGGGGGATGATTTGCCGCTTATGTATAGTGGGGAATGAAAATCGGTATATTTGTCCCAAGGTCCGTGAAAATCATAGGTCATAATTACAGCAAAATCCAGATACTTGTGAATCAGGGACAGTTCTGTATTCTTTATGTAAGAAGTGCCGGCCCCTCCGGCAATGGTTAATAGATATTGCTTTTCATCAGCAGCACCCTGTTGATCCAGGGCTTCCCTGAGGGTCTTGAGCAAAAGGGTGAAGTTTTTCTTGTCGTCAGGCCGGGTCTTGTTAGATGTAAGCCCGCCAGCAACCGGGTATTCCCAGTCCAGATCAATTCCATCAAACCCAAACTGTTTCATAAAAGTGATGCAGCTTTCTGCGAATACTTGTCTGTTTTTTTCTGTCAATGCTGCGTCGGAAAATCTGCCTGACCAAGTCCAACCGCCAATGGAAATGAGGGTTTTTAATTGAGGGTTCTTCTGCTTCAATTGTTGTAATAACTTGAAATTTTCTGGATCTTTATCCGGATAGCCCATTCGAACACGAAGATCAGGTCCAATTTCCGCAAAAGCGTAGCTGATATGGGTCAGCTTGGAGGCCTGGATGTGTTCCGGGGTATATCCGGAATAAGCAGACCAGGCCGTATAGTAGCCTGCCAGTATGGGCTCTGCCAGTTGGGGCTCTGCTGCTAAGGCATCTTGGCTGAAAAAGCCTGTGCTTAAAAACAGAACCAAGGATAGTACCACAATATTTTTTACGTTCATCAAAGCAGCCTCCAATATACAATCGGGTTTGATGAGGCAAGTATAGCACACCGTATCCTCTTTGCGCATTGGTAATTCATGGAGCTGCAAGCTGAAAACCCTCTGATCGGAAGGAGGGTTAATCAGGCTGTTGATCGATCAAGGTATCAGATTGATAAGATGTTCAGAAGTTCATTTGGACGTACTTGTCCTATTTCTTCCGCTTTTTTTTGCATGATGCAGGGAGGATGAAACTCCTTGGAGCAAGCGTTCGGTATTTAGACTGCTGTCGTTGCTGTAGACCGTATTAATTCCGATGCTGACCGTGATCCTTATGGTTTCGCCATTTGCCCAGAAGACAAGGTTTTCTGTGAATTTCCTAATGTTTTCCGCTACAAAATAAGCGTTATCTTCCGTTGCTTCCGGCAGAATTACGAGAAATTCTTCCCCGCCATAGCGACCGAACAGATCTGTTTTTCTCACTTTTTCCATGCAGGCTCCTGCAAGGATCTTCAGCACCTCATCCCCAGCCTGGTGACCATACTGGTCGTTGACCTGTTTAAAATGATCGATATCAATTAAAAGGATCGAAAGACAGCCGCCACAGCGCTTCAATCGCTGAAGTTCCTTCTCCAATTCCTCAATTAATCTCCTTCGATTGTAAACCTCGGTGAGGCTGTCATGGCTTTCGATGTCGTGTAATACTCGAATCATCTCCTTCTGTCCAGTAATATCTTGAATGAAGTAGACGGAACCAAGGCTTTCACTTCCTTCCGTAAGGACCGTTTTTCGAAATGCATAATATACGCTTTCTCTGTTGCGGATTAACTTTAGCTCAAACTCCGGTTTTTTCTGCTCTACTATTTTTTTCCCTTCCGGAAAGATTGTGATATCAATCCCGATTCGGCTAAAGTCCAGCCAGCTAAATATTTCTTTGCAGGCAAGATTAAAGTCAACCAGGCGATTTCTTCTGTCAAGAACCAATATCCCTTCATTAATCTCCAGAAAAACTACCTCCTTCATGATTTCCTGAAACTCAAGAAAACCGTAACGGAAGATTGCGATATAAAAGAATATACCTGAAACACAAAGTCCGAAGGGGGTAAGATCTAGATTTAGGGGCGAACCGCCGGAAAGATAAACCTTTTTCCAGGATGGGAAGAAGGGAGCCTTTGTAGCTGATAAAATCAATTGAGGTATAGAGAAGATGGTGGATATCATTTGTAACACCCAAAAATAACGTAAGAAAAGGAATGATCATGAAGAGAAGTGCAATGTGGAGGGGTGCAGACTGACGATGCCGAAATTTATAGGCGAACAGCAACCAAAATTCAGACATAAATGGAGCACCGAAAAATTCCATCGTTAGGAAGAACATAAACTGCTCTGGAGTATGGGCTTGCAGCTCAAGCGCATAACCTGTTATGTAGATGGCTATGGCCAGACACAGGAAAGTAAAGGGAATCGCGAGACTGTTCCTTTTTTTATTCAGGGAGTATAGAAAAAGAATAAAAAAGGATAAGCCAAAACAAAGCAGCAAAATGGAAATAACATTGATCAAGCCGTTACCTTCCTTCTGTGATAGCGATCATCTGCGGCAGAATTCTGAACAACACTGGAATGATATGCTATTTATAACATAAAATATCATCGATGTAAACAAGTCTATTCTGATTCGGAATTAAAGCGCTGCAACTGCTTTCGAACCTTGCGGGCCCAGTCCAGTTCACTTTGGAAGGTAGACATCAGATTTACAGCAACCATATTCCATAGAAAGGTTTCTCTGGGAGAGCGATTGGGCCAATCCTTCTCTCTGTCATATTTTTCTTTCTGAAGGGTAAGCTGCGTTTCGATCGTTTTCTCATAGTCTGACAACAGCTGTTCTAGCTCTTGATTACTGAGCATATCCGACCAAGCCAGCTGGATCAAAAAAGGCTTTTTTACTTCGGGGGCTTCGGTTCCGGACAAGATCCAGGTCTTTAATGCGCTAATCCCCTTTTTTGTCAGAGCATATACCTTTTTGGACGGCGCTCCGTCTTGATGAATGGTTTCTCCTGATATCAGGTCTTCTTTCTGAAGCTGCATCAGGGATTTATAAATTTGATTGTTGTTGCCAGACCAGTAAAGGTAAGGAGACTCCTCGAAAACCTTTTTCAGGTCATAGCCGGTAGAAGGCTTCCAGCTCAACAGACCTAGGATCGCATATTGTATGGACATGGTATCACTCCTTTTGCTAATGTTAGCAGAATGTACTCAATATGGTTACATACGAGCGGATAGCTATAGTTGGTTAATAATATGATAAATATATCATATGTTATATGAGAAGTCAAATAAGAAGAGGACAAGTCGAAACCTTGAATTTAGGGTGGATGAACTTTTTTGTTTGACAATACGACGATTGTGTCGTAAAATTTTATAAAAAGAGACATTTGTGTCGCGACGCTAAAACCTACTAATTTTCAGATAGACAAATCGTATAAGACAAAGAAGGAGATTGATATGGCTGAAAAAGGAGATAAAACAAGACAGTTCATCGTTACAACATCGGCGAGCTTGTTCTCGCAGAAAGGCTTTACGGCTGTAACGATGAAAGATATCTGCGAAGTCTGCAGCTTAAGCCGTGGCGGGCTATACCGTCACTTCGGATCTACGAAAGAGATCTTTATTGAAGTTCTTGAGAGGGATGAGAACGATGCGGAGGAGAGTCTGGATCAGGCTATTGCGTTAGGCCTGTCCCCTAAAAGGCTGCTGGAAGGGTTCTTTCAGCTCCAAAGGAATGATATCGCATATAACAGAAACCGAATTGAGATGGCGATTTATGAATTTTCCATTGTCCATCCTGATCAGAAGGACTTTCTGAATGAACGGTTTCAGGCTGCTGTCAGATCTTTTTCAAAGCTGATTGAATACGGACAGCAAAAGGGAGAATGCCATGAAGGCGATCCGCGCATCATGGCAGAGCATATTGTTATTTTCTTGGAAGGTCTGAAGATGTCTTCCAAGATTATCGCCCAATCTGATGATCTGCTGGAAGAACAGTTTCAACTGCTGATTCAAAAGGTAATTCGATCGGGTAATTAGGGTAATCCGATAGGGAGAGTCCAGAGAATCCATCAGTTATAGTGATTGCTGATTTCAATGCACTTCAGTCGTCCTGGATGCGATCAGTAATGGTAATGATATGTTTGTAATAGCATAGTGTGGGAATAATCCATGGTTTATATAACATAACAGAGAGGTTGAAATGATGCGGATTAAGCGGAACAGAACCCTGAAGGATTTCATTGATATGGAGCAAATGGAGTTGCGTTTTTATTCGGAGGAGCACGTTACGCCACATGATGAGGCATACCGCTGGTATCTTGCAAATCCAAACACGGATATGGCGATTGAAGATGGCGAAAAGATCATTGCATTTTCAGATATCCTTCCTTTGAAAAATCAGGTGTATGAACGAATCCTGGATGGCAGTTTTAACGATAAATATCTGACCGGTGATGATATGATAAACATCGAGAAATTGAACGAAGGCGAGCATTGCAATCTCCTACTTTCCTGCGTGGTAGTCCATGAGGACTATAGAAAAACCGAAGCCTTGAAGCTGCTGCTAGATCATCATCTGGGTTACTACCGGGAAGCGGCTGCAAAGGATGTGCACATTGATTGGGTTTTGACCAGCAATGTCACGGAGGACGGCGAAGGATTCTCTGAGCGCATGGGATTTGAACGGATCGGTAAATCAAGTCACGGCAGCACGCTTTATCGCATCCGATTTTCTGACTTTGATCAAAGGGTAAAATTGATGAAATCCAGGTTGGAAGAACTCTTGCTTGGAAAAGAACAGGACTTACTGTCTCACGAGTTATGTAGGGAACGAAGCAAGCTTGAAAGGCTGCTGTCTGATGATTTCTTAGAGTACGGAACGTCTGGAACGGTTTACAGCAAAAGAGACACGATTGACGCTTTGTGCGCAATGAAGAAAAGAGATATTGAAATTCATGAGTTTGAGGTTGATTCATTGGGACCTTATGCAGCTGTGGCCCATTACACCGCTTTTGAAAAGAAGGAGAAAGAAAGAGCTTGCTGTACCTTAAGAACTTCCATCTGGCGTTTGGAGGAAGGGGAATGGAAGCTGCTGTTTCATCAGGGCACTTGCTGTAATGAGGAATCAATTACAAGGGGCAAAGAAGAGCGTTTAGGGGGATTAGAATGTATAAAATATTGATTGTAGAAGATGACCGTACGATCGCAGAGATTTTGGATGAGCATCTTAGAAAATGGGGCTATGAGACATCTGCTGTGGAGGATTTCAGTGAGGTTTTATCGACTTATGTCAGGTTTGAGCCCCAGCTGGTCTTGCTTGATATCAATCTGCCTTACTACGACGGATTTTACTGGTGTTCCAAAATTCGGGAATTATCGGATGTGCCGATTCTTTTTCTTTCATCGAGAGACAGTGACGGTGATAAAATCAGAGCGATAACACAAGGCGGTGACGACTATATGGAAAAGCCTTTTTCGCTGGATCTTCTGACGGCAAAGATTTCCGCAATCTTAAGAAGGGCGTATTCTTCTTCGGATCGGACACTGAATATTCTGCAACATGGGGAGATGATTCTCAATCTGGAAAAGATGCAGGTATTATATGGTGATACATCTGTGGAACTCACAAGGAATGAAGGAAGGATTCTTTCACTATTGATGAAAAGCCAGGGAAATACAGTCTCAAGAGGGCGACTGATGCAATATCTTTGGGATGACGAAAGTTTTGTAGATGAAAATACGCTAACGGTTAATGTCAACCGGCTGCGGAAGAAGCTGTCTGAAACAGGAATGGGCGAAACCATTAAGACACGAAAGGGTGAAGGGTACCAATTGATATGACGACAATCAAAGGAAAAGGGGACTCGCCGCTTATGATCTTAATCAATTATTTTAAAGAAAGATGGCTTTACTATTTGTTTCTGACTTTCTTTTTTCTTTTTTCTTTTTTTGTCTATCGTTTTGATCGCAGATTCTATATGACGGAGTCCAATGCTATTTATATTCTGGCGGGGTGGGTTCTGCTTCTTGTCTTGTTTTTTGCAGTTGATATGCTAATGCTTCACGCAAGCGAGGAAAAGTTTCGTACCTATTGCAATCAAACTCCCGATGCAGATCCGGAGGAGATCTTCTTTCGTCCGGGAGACAGAAATAAAGCAGAATTGGTGAGAAATGCGTCGATTGAATACAGGACATATAAAGTGGAATCAGATGCAAGAGCAGCAGAAGAGATGGCGTTTATCACAAAATGGCTTCACGATGTAAAGGTGCCTATCGCGGCGGCCAAGTTGATATTGGAACGCCATGAAGAAAAATTGCCCCGGGATTTTCAGCGAAATATGGACAGGGAGCTCTTTGCACTGGAAGAGTCTGTGATGAGAGTTTTCTACGAGATGAAAAGCAATCGGTTCTCCGAGGATTATAAAATCGTAAGAACAGGAACGAAAAAACTCATTTCCATGGCCCTTAAGTCCTATTCCAGTTTCTTTCAATATAAACAACTGTCCCTGTCGGTGGAAGGTGAGGATTATACGGTTCTTACCGATGAGAAATGGAGTACCTATATTCTTTCGCAGCTCATTTCCAATGCTGTGAAGTATTCTCCAGAAGGCGGGTCCGTTGTTATCAGTACGGTGAAAAAACAGGGGGAAGTCTTTCTTTCTGTCAAAAACTCAGGAAAGGGGATTTCAGAAGAGGATCTCGGGCAAATCTTCAAAAAAGGTTATACTTCCGCTGAGGCGAGAAGCGGCGCAAAAGCGACCGGTTACGGTCTCTATCTTTCTGCTAAGCTCAGCGGGCTTTTAGGTCATTCTTTGAAAGCAGAATCAAAATACGGTGAATATGCTATGTTTCATCTGATCTTTCCGGAGATCGATTCATCACTTGACATGACAAAAATGTAAGAAATCAAGATGGCAATGTAAGACCGTTCGATTTTGCTATGCGGTATTTCGATATAAAATGATAGAGAATTCGAATTCCAGAAAACAATGGAGGGGTAACATGCAGATTATAAAAGTGGAAAATATCAGCAAGGTATACGGTTCAAAAAAGAATTCCAATCATTATACCGCGCTGAAGAATATCAGCTTCGAGGTGAATCAGGGGGATTTTATCGGAGTAATGGGATCTTCCGGTTCCGGAAAGACTACGCTGCTCAACATTCTGGGCAGCCTGGACAAGCCTACAGGAGGAAGATTCCTTATGAACGGAAGCGAAGTGGGTGCTCTGAATCGGAATCAGCTGGCAAAACACAGAATGGAGAACATCGGATTTATCTTTCAGGACTACAATCTTCTAGAGACCATGACACTGAAAGAAAACATCATCCTTCCTCTAGCGCTTAGAGGAAAAGATATTGCCGCGATCGAGGCAAAGGTATCCTCACTGGCGGAGAATCTGGGAATCAGCCATGTAATCGAAAAATATCCTTATGAAGTATCTGGAGGGGAGCAGCAGCGAGCAGCAGCCTGCCGTGCTTTGGTCAACGATCCAAAGGTAATTTTGGCAGATGAACCCACCGGCAATCTTGATTCCAAGTCGGGAAAGGATTTGCTGAAACTGCTGACCCAGATTAACACAGAATTTGGGGCAACGATACTGATGGTGACCCATGATGTTTTTGCTGCCAGCTATTGCCGTAAAATCCTATTTATCAGGGATGGGGAGATTTATAACGAGCTGTACGGGGGCAGCGACAGAAAGCAGTTCTTTGATTCCATTATCAACGTGATGAGCATGCTGGGGGGAGGAGAAGGATGAATTTATTTTCACTCGCAAGACGCAACATCCGGCTCAACGGAAAAAAATACAGCATGTACTTATTTTCTATGGGCTTTAGCGTTTTTACCGTTTATACCTTTCTGGCACTGATGCGGAATGAAATCGTAAAGACCGCCTTCCGGTACGATGTAAGATATCAATCGTTACTCAGCAGTTTTGCGGTCATCATTCTGGTCTTTGTCCTGTTTTTTCTCATTAGTTCCAACAACAGTTTTATCAGAGCCAGAAAGAAAGAACTTTCAACCTACGCGTTGTTCGGTATGCCAAACAGGAGGATCGGAGGTCTTCTGTTTCTTGAAACAGCCCTCGTGGGGCTTGGAATGCTTGTTACAGGGATAGGACTTGGAATCTTTTTTTCAAAACTGATGGCTATGATCCTGCTGGAAATGACCCTGGTGAACTTTGCCGGCAAGATTAACTTTTCCATAGATCCTGCAGCAGTCTATCAGACGGCGGCACTTTTTGGGGGAATCTTTTGTATTATGGGCCTTTCCGGATGGAGGGTTGTTTCAAGGTTTGAACTGGTGGATCTTTTTAAAGCCGATAAAGTTTCTGAGAAGAAGAGCAAAGGCTCCACGGCGGTTCTCATTCTGTCTATTCTGCTGATGGGCGCAGGGTACTTCATTGCGGTTAACAAAGATCCCTATGTAGTGGTTGTGGGCTCAATACCAATTCTGATTCTTGTGATTCTGGGAACCTACCTTTTCTTCTGGGGTGGACTTCCTAAGGTTTTAGGAATGGTCAAGAGGAAGAAAGAGCTCTACTACAAAGGGGCGAACCTGATCTCCGTTTCCGCTGTATCACACCGAATGAGATCCGTTGCATCGGTTATGGCTACCATTGCAGTGCTTTCAGCCGTAGCGGTAACGGCTGTGGCTACCGGATTCACACTCTATGCAAATGCGGAACGAAATACCTATAGCAATGTGGGTTTTGATTTGACCTTCAAAAGCGGAGATGAAACGGTTCAGGCGAACGTCTCGGAAGTGCTGCGAAAGAACGGTGTCAAGGTGCTTGTGGATGAGGAACTGCCTCTTTATGAGACGGACACCCCAACGACTTCCATTGAAATGGATGGTATGCCGCTGCTTACGCCGGGAAACCCGGTCAGGGTTTATTCGGAAAGCGACTTTAGCAAACTGGTTTCGCTATCAAAAACGGAAATGGAAACAGCCAGTGTTGCGCCCGGTGAAGCACTCTTTCTATTTCCTTACTCACCGGATCGTATTGAACAAGCCATGCTTGGCCAGAAACTCGATATGAGCGGCTTTGTGGCCCAAATTGCAGATGTTGGGCGCTCAAATATTTCTGGTTTCGGGATGCTGAATACATTGGTACTGAATGATGGCGACTTTGCAAAACTCTTGACCGAGGGAAAATTATCACCTTCTTTCGTGGATGGTGAAGCAATTCACGCAGCAGTCTATAATTATGAAGGGGCTCTGAAAAACAGGCAGCTGAATGAGGAACTGAAAGCTGTGCTGGAAGGCCGCGGTGTCAAATACAGCACAGCGTACGGCTTGTATAACGAATCCATGGAGACGTTTGGATTGATCTGCTTTATCGGATTCTTTATGAGTGGGGTATTTATTCTGATGACTGCAAGTCTTCTTTACTTCAAGCAAATCATGGCGGCAGAAGAGGAACGGCATCAGTACCGGACGCTCAGGAGAATCGGACTTGATGGCAGGACGGAGCGGCAGGTGGTGCGGCGAAGGCTTTTGCCAGTGTTCTTTATCCCTCTTGCGATGGGAATCCTCCACAGTGTGTTTGCCATGAAAACGGCGGATACGGTTGTGTTTTCTCATATGATTCCGGCAACCAATTCTTACCTTTATGTTCTGGGCTTTTCGGCGATTATGTACGGAGTCTATGGACTGGTATACGCAATCTTTTATTGGATTACGAAATCTCAATACAGTAGGATTGTCCGAAGCTGACCCAAACAAAGTGCAGCTGAACAAATTCCCTGTCGAATCGTGAAGAGCAAAGATTCCCTGGCGAATGCAACGCCATGGGAATCTTTATTTTGCTTCACCTTATAAATTTCTTCATTTCTGGTGTTTAATATCCCAGATAAATCAGATAGATCACCTGACCAGGCCAGATGACGTTTGGATTTTTAATCTGCGGATTCTGGGAAACCACTTTTTGGTAATCCAGTTTAAATCGATTGGCGATGCCATAAATAGAATCATCCGGCTGGACCACATATTCGATGTATCCTTCCGCCGGAAGGGCAATTATGTCATGACCCGGAATCTCTAATGTCATTCCGGGATAAACGGGGACGGAATACAGTACGGGATTTGCTTTCATCATTTCGTTTTCGGAAATGCCGAAGCGGGAAGCGATGGTATCGATTGTTTCCCAAGTTTCCCATGGCTGTACGATGTACTTCATTAATGACCAACTCCTTTTCGTATGCCGCCCAACCCGCTTAGCAGATTGGTGACGGACGCATGCGAAGAAATCACGAATCGCTGGATGGAGTAGATTCCTTCTGATATTGTATAATATTCAGCCCACAGAAATCCGTCTCTGCCAATCTCTGTTTTCTTTTGAAGAAGTATAAAATTTTCATCATTTTTCATGTACTTTTAACGTAGTTTTAATGGTATAATATTTCAATGTGTTATAATAGAGAAAAATAAACTTTGCAAAAGGAGGCAATAGATGGCGAAAGCGCTTCGATATATACTTCAGGGAGATGAGACGATCTTTCATTTTATAAACAGCAGGGTAAAATGCAGAATTCTGGATGTTCTTATGCCTTTGGTCACCCATTTGGGCAGTGCCTGTTTTACGATAGTTTTTGCACTCGCAGCACTTTACACGTATTGGAAGACAGACCGCATCATTGCAGTTTATACCGCGACTTCTCTGGCATCGAGCCATGTTATCATACATTTTATTAAAAAGGCTGTAGACAGACCAAGGCCGAACATAACGCTTAGCAATGTACATACGTTCAATATACCGCTGTATAATTATTCCTTCCCGTCAGGTCATACGACAGCAGCATTTTCTGTGGCTGTTTCTGCGGCTTTTCTTCTGCCAGCATTTGCGACCCTTGCGATTATATTAGCGGCTTTAGTGGGATTTTCAAGAATCTATTTGGGCGTTCACTATCCTACGGATGTGATCATCGGCGCCTTTATTGGAAGCATCACCGCGATGTTTGTAAAATCAATTCTGGACTATTACTTTTATACTGGTTCCTCGATCATTATTACATAGTATCTTTCGGTTCGTGGTAAAATAATACGGTGTTGATCCCAATAAAAAAGACGCATGGAAATGCGTTTTTTGCTTTTGTTGCCATATTATTTCCATTGGTCTGTCACAAAAAACTGGTCTGTAGCTTCATATGCACTACAATGCGATAAGCTACAGTGCGATTTTGAAATCCAGTACGTTTCTTTGTGCTCTGATTTCCACAATGGTTTTAATCTGAAACCAATTCTTTACACGTGTTACGTTATGGGGCAGTTTGCCGTTGTTATAGCTGCAGTCGATGAGAAGAACATCAAAGCCGGCTTTGGCAAGCTGAAGTGCGTTAGAATAGTTGTCCTCAATAAATAGGTCTGATTGCAGCTCCCTGGCCTTATCGACTTTATAGTGACTTCCCAGCAGAGAAATGGTATCCAATGGCATTTGATGTTCGGCAAGCCATTCCAGGCTGACCGTTCTCATCTCTTCCTCTCTTGCGGTCACAAAATGGATATTGTGCTCCTGATAAAGCTTTTTAAGAACTTCGCTTGCACCAAATCTGGCTTCCGCTTCCCTGTGAAGCAATTTGCCATAAAGGCCATAGAATTCGTTATAGTCATCTTCTGCAATGTCCAAGACTCTGTGGATTTCATATACACTTACATCCTCAGGTGCTACCTGCTTTCCGAAGTATCTGTTTGCCCTGTTCAGCCAGTAAAACGGTTCGGTTACCGTTCCATCAATATCAATACATAAATTTAATTTCTGCATTCCTTTTCCTCCTTTTTTTCGTTTTTACTTTTCATTTCTTTTCCATTATATCGTGCTTCTATTAAGAATGAATGAGGTCAATGTAAAGATATTGTTAAAAAATATAAAAAAAATATTGACTAATATAGTGATGTATGGTATATAAAAATTAGCACTCGTGTGTACAGAGTGCTAATACGATATCAAAACATACAAAATCGAAAGGAGTTGTTAATCATGACCGGATTGGTACCATTTAACAGGAGGAACACAAATCTGCTAAGCACAGGGTTTGAAGATTTTTACAACATGCTTGACGACTTTTTCAGCGATAATTTATCGCCAAGAAGGAGCCTGACAAGGGATACGTTTAAAATTAACGTGCAGGAAAATGACACAGAATATTTCATCGAGGCGGAACTCCCCGGTGTGAATAAAGAGGAAATCGATATCGATTTGACCGACGGCAGACTCAGCATCTCTGTAAAGAAAGAGGAGAATCTCAACGAAGAAAAGAAAAACTACGTTCACAGAGAAAGCAGATACAGTTCTATGAGCAGAAGCATCTACCTTGCTGATGCAGAAAACAAAGGAATCAAAGCGAAGCTTGATAATGGAGTTTTGAATATTTCCATCCCCAGACAGGAAAAATTTACCAAGGCCGCAAAAATTGAAATTGAATAGGAACCGAACGTAAACTGACAAGCGGTCAGTAAAAATGAGATTGTAAATCTTTGCGGGAAAAGCTATGATAGATAAAAAGGAATCAAAACTGTGAAGCAGTTTTGAAAATGAAATCCTTAAGAATAGGAAGGTGTTATCAATGAGCTATTTATGGACGACTATTACTGTGAAAGATCTGGATGAATCTCTAGCGTTTTATCAGGAAATCGTCGGCTTGCCTTTGAATGCAAGAGTTCAGGCAGGACCGGAAACGGAGATTGCCTTTTTGGGCGATGGCGAGACAAAAGTTGAGCTTATCGCATATAAAGGAAAAGATGCAGCACCAGCAGGGAAGGGGATTTCTCTTGGCTTTTCCGTAGCTTCTCTTGAGGGGAAAATTTCGTTCCTGGAAGAAAAGGGGATCGGTATTGATGGGGAGATCATTTCGCCCAATCCTCATGCCAGGTTTTTCTTTATTCAGGATCCCAATGGGCTGCGCATTCAGTTTGTGGAACAGAAATAGAATTACTTCAGACAGAACGTTTCATACTCCTGAGGATCATTAATGTTTCTGAAGAAGGCGTTAGGATCACCGAAGCCTCTCAGCTCAGATTCCGGTATCTCTTTGATCCGTATCATGGAATAGAATCTCGTAATTTTGCGAAGATCGTTTTCCAGACAGAATCTTATGGGGTCGATGCAGGTTTTGCTGTATACGCTGCATAGCGGCTGGTATTTATCTTCAAACTTGGGCACAACTGCATCGTATCCCTCGGCTTGACTGGCCAGATAAAGAAGCAGCTGAGAATTGATGAAAGGCATATCACACGGAACCACGATGCTGTACGCATTGCTTGCATGGGTGAGACCGGAATGGATACCGCTTAAAGGTCCCATTTGCGGGATAATGTCTGTTATGGTTCTGACCCCCAGGGCAGCATAATCTTCCGGTGTGTTGGTAACAATCAGGATTTCGTCAAATACGGTCACTTGGTTGAGAATGATCTCAATGAGACTTTCCCCCCCCATTTTCAGGAGGGCTTTATTATTTCTATTCATCCGGCTGCTGAATCCGCCGGCAAGGATAATTGCTGTTGTTGCTGTCATAATAACTCCTTGTGACCATAAGGGCTAAATCGTATCGTAGCAGAATAACCCAAGGTGATATATGGGTTGTTTATAGGCATAAGTTTTTACGATGTGTTATTTTTAAAGCCCCATGGTATAATCATAGGGTACAAAATAATCCTGAATGTTATATTGTAATTATTATTTGCAGGCGTTGAAATGGGGTCTGCTTTTTATTATAACAATTCGAAACGAGGAGCGCTTGATGGAACGTGAATTAATCTATATCAAGAACATGATACTGGTCGGTGCGACAGGACAAAACAGCGGAAAAACAACCTTTGCCACTGAGTTGATCCAAAGATGGAATCAGGAGATTCCGATCCTCGCGCTGAAGATTACCACCGTCAATCAAAAGCACGCTCATTGCGTCCGCGGAGGAGCTGGCTGCGGTGCATGCTCGAGTCCCTGCGGTGAATTCGAACTGACAGAGGAAACAGATCTGGCTTCCGGTAAAGATACATCCCTTCTGCTTGCAGCTGGGGCTCATAGGGTCTATTGGCTGAAATGCATGAAGGATCACCTTGGAGAAGCAATCCGGCAATTTCTCTCCACGATCCCGGAGGATGCTTTAATCCTGTGTGAATCGAACAGTCTTAGAAATGTTGTTCGGCCTGGCTTGTTTGTCATGCTTCAAAATTCAAAGGATTCAAGAATCAAGCCTTCTGCGGAAGAAGTACTTCCAAAAGCTGATCTTATGATTGACAATCATTTTGAAGACGACATCAAAGACTATGTATCGCAGATCCAAATTCGACGTGGCGAAAGCGGCTTGGAGATTCACCAGCTCGCTAAGACTTTCTCTTCAATGATATTTGCAACGGAAAAAGCATCATCAATATGATATACCGGGATGTTTCCCAAAACAAAGTGGATGTCGGATGCCACTGCGATCAGCTCCTCCGGCGAGCTGAGCAATTCCCTAGATCTGCCGGACCAGACCACTTCGATTTTCGGTTTGCCGCTGAGGCGGAAACCTTCTGCAATGATCAGATCAGCGTCTGCGTTCAGAGCGATCAGCTGGTCAATATTCCATTCCAGGTCAACCTTTTTCATCATAGTGACACCGTGGGGAGATGAAATCGTGACACTGTCTGCACCGGCCTGGGTGTGACGCCAGGTATCCTTGCCGGGATGATCTACGTCAAATCCATGGGTATCATGCTTCAACGTAGCAATTCGATAGTTTCTAGCTTTAAATTCCTTGATCAGTTTTTCGATCAGGATCGTCTTTCCACATCTTTTTTTTCCAACAATGCAAATGATTGGTGCCATCGCCATAGCCTCCTATAATTTGAATATGGTAACCTTCTGCCCCTTTTCCAGCCCCGGCGTTCCCGCAGGAATATCGATGAGACAGTTGCAGTCTGAAAAGGAACTTAATACACCGGGAGAATGCTTGCTTCCGGGTTCCACAAATTCCTGGCCCTCTCGCTGAATCAATTTCCCTCGGAGCATCCGTCTTTTTGAACTCTCTTTCGGGTAGGGTGTTTCCATAATCGCTTCTGTTTTATGCAGGTCGACATCCTTATGATGGGAAACAAGTGATAGGACGGGTCTGGCGAGCAGTTCGAAGGTAATTGCGGCAGCTGCTGGATTGCCGGAAAGGCTGATTACCGGTTTCCCTTCCAGTATGCTGCAGAGAGCAGGTGTTCCCGGCTTCATGTTCATCCTCCAAAAGAGGATTTCCGCTCCGACTGCTTTCATTGCATCCTTCAAGAGGTCCTTTTTTCCCACGGATACACCGCCAAGTGTAATGAGGATATCACAGTCTCTGGTTGCCGAAGTGATGGCTTCGCATAACTGATCCAGTTCATCGGGGGCACTGCCCAGCAGCAGCGGTTCCATCCCAAGCTCCTTAAGCCGCAAACCAATGGTATACAGATTGCTGTTATAAATTTTTCCGGGAGAAAGTTCGCTTCCGATATCCGTCAGTTCATCTCCGGTGCTGAGAACAGCTACCTTCGGTACGCGGTAAACAGGAACCTCACGGAACCCCATGCTGGCAAGAATGCCGATTCCCACATAGTTCAGCAAGAAGCCATCTTTTAATAAGAGACTTCCTTTTTTGATATCTTCCCCCTTGAAACAGTAGTTTTCTCCTGGGGACAGTTGCTGACTGATGGTTACGAGATTCCCGGATTCGCTGGTGTCTTCTTGCCGTATGATACAATCGGCACCCTTGGGAATCGGGGCTCCTGTCATGATTCTGCAGGCGGTTCCCGCGGTTAATTCCCGCTGCGGGCAGCTCCCGGCGCACACTTCTTCGATTACTTCCAAACGGACGGGATTGGCAGCTTCTGCGCCAAGGGTGTCTGAGGATCTGAGCGCATAGCCGTCCAGAGGAGACCGATCAAAGGGTGGCTGGTCTATGGGCGCATAAATATCTTGCGCAAGAATTCTCTGATGTGCTACGAGCAAGGGCACCGTCTCGGCAGGGGATGGGAATACCCGCGATGTGAGCATTTCCTGTGCTTCTTCTAATGTTACTTTTGTTTTCATCGATTCTTTTCTCCTTTCGCAGGAATCCATTATGACAACCCGGAAGCGCGTTTGATCTTTGTTTTTACAGATAAAATCAGCGTATGTTCCAGACCGTTCAGTATGTCTGATATTGCTTTTTTTGCATCGTTATCAGGCAATTTTTTTAACAGACTGTCAGCTTTTTTCAGGTAGCTTTCCGCTAAATCAGCGGTTTTTTTGATTCCCCGCATTTTTCCAATGTGCTGACTGAGCTGATTAAAATCAGCAGAATCAATCAACTCCCAAATCCGACCCTGGTCTGCCAGGGATGTATAAATGACAGGCAGGGTGTAGAACCCCATCTTGATGTCATTTTGAACACTTTTTCCCGCAGACCCTTCGCTGGCAGTAAAATCCAGGATGTCGTCAATGATTTGAAAGGTGATTCCAAAATAGTAGCCGATCCTTTTTAGCGTTCTGCACAAATGAGCATCACAGCCGGAGATTTTTGCGCCAAGGTAGAAACTGACGGCAAAGAGGGAAGCTGTTTTATTGGCGGCAATTCGTATGTAACGGGGAATGCTGGCTTTTCGGGAATAACGGTTGTTGTACTGCAGCATTTCACCGTAAAAGATCTGATCCATGACCCGCAGAGCTTCCTGAGAATGGGAACCTTTGCTGATGAGGTTAAAGCTCCTGTTCAAAAGAAAATCGCCCATAAATACGGCATAGTCTTTTCCGAATCTTGACTGCGCCGTTGCAATCCCCCTTCTGACAAGCGCCTCGTCGATGATATCATCGTGAATCAGCGTTGCCATGTGCAGCATTTCAATTGCCGCAGCAGTCTCATAAATTTCATCATTCTGACCGATACCGAAATCCGATCCAAGGAGAAGAAACACAGGCCGCAATCTCTTCCCGCCGGAACCAATCATAGTGGTTAAGGTCTCCTGAACATTATTATGCCTGCTTTTGACTTGATTGTACATAATTTCTTCAACCCTGCGCATGCGTAGCGTAAGGGTTTCGTTTTTCTTTAAGCTGTCCAGCATCGATTTATCTCCTAGTTATCATGTGATTGTTCCAACTCGACAAAGCTCTCGAGAATTAGGAGAAGCCCCCTGTAAAAGCTGGTCATGGCGGTTTCGCCCGCTGCGCTGCAGTAATCTCCGATCCAGCTGCCAAGGTGCTGAGTCAAGAATTCCCTCTCAATGGTTCTCATGTCGCCGAAGTCCTTTTGTGCATCTGCCTCCAGAAGGCAGAGCTGCTTCATAAAGTCCAGTTCGGTACAGAAAAAATCGGGGGAGTCGTTGGCATAGCTTGTAGGGGCGATTCCTATGCGTTTATAGAATTTCTTAACGTTCAGGATAACGGTATGAGCGTCTTCTTTTTTCTTATAGAGCCCCTCATAGGGAGCTCTCAGTTTTCCTTTGCCAGCTGAGCGGATGAGTCTGGTACGGTCCACGGCCAATTCATCCATGATACGCTGGATGTTCTCGGCGCTGATCGCGTTCAGGTAGCTTCTGGTCATCCCGACACCCTTCCGAACTTTGGCATGATCCAGCTTGTGCAATTGCTCCAGAAAGGTTTGCATCTGCGAGCTTGTGATTCTTTGTATGAATTCTTCATTTGGCAGGCGGATAAAGGCTTCTGTCAAAAATCCATAAATGTTCCCCCGCCACAGGGCAATTTTCACATTGTAATTATTATATGGCATATGAAACTCCTTTGCTTAGTCTCTTTAGAAACCTGCTTTCATATAAAGCAGTCCATAACCGACAAACGCACAAATTGCAAAGCAGCCGATCAGAACCTGCGTCTCCTTTGCTGACGGGTGGTACATGCGCTTATCCTGAAACTGACTGTAAGGTTCCGGTATCATACTTTTCTGCTGAGGAAGAATTACTGCATGAAACTTCTCTATGAAGACCAGGACCAGCGAAAGTACAGCGGCGAGCAAGGGGAACACATCACTCGATGGCAAAAAATTCTCCGTAAACTGCTTCGCCAAAAGGAGCAGGATGATGAGCAGATTTAAGATGAGGACTGCTTTGCTGTCCTGATGGTTCTGCTTGAGGAGAGCGATTTTATGCGAAACAGAGGCGCCTAGCAGAAGCACTGCAAGAATCAGCAGCAGCCCCGGCAGGGAGGCATGAATTCCGGGTGCAGGCGTTTGTAGGCCTCCTGCTGATGTTGTCAGAATCAGAAAAGCAGTGCCGCCTAATAAGCTTGCGATCAATGTTTCCAATCCCGAGAAAGCGTTGGTCTGGTAGCCCCCTTTTGTTCTGGACAGGAAAAACATGGTGTGTACTGCAAGGCAGAGATTGGCGGTAATCAGACAAAGGAGCGCCCATGCCAGCGTGATTCCTCTTGCGTCGGGAAGAACCCCGAGAAAGAAGACCAGGCTCAGAACAGTCGCCAAACCCAAGGTATAGAAATCCCACGTAAGCGGAGAGTGGAAATTATTACTTTTTATCATGAGAATTGCTCTGGAAGGCTTTCCAAGATCAATTCCCAGCAGGATCTGAGAACCGAAAAGCAGGGAAAAGGCAATGACACTTCCTACATCTGCCAGACGTTCTGCACCGTTTACATCCAGCAGAATCGCTGCCGAGAGGATCATCAGAATCCCCGTAGCCAGAGAGGAGAGGTAAAAACAACCCTGTACATAAATTCCCCATACGTAATGATCATTCAGATTGGTTTTCCGAAACCCCTGGAGCAGCTGCCTCAAAATGGCAATGCCGCCTGCAAGGGCAAGGAAACAAAGGATGATCAGTATCATCATTTCATTTTTCATCTCTTCTCCTCCTAACCGTTGATGTAATATACGGAAGGTTTTGTTTCAAGATCCTCCCGGAAGGGGCGGGCATTGCCCGCCGCGATTGCTTTGGATAGTTCACTGGACGGATCGTCAAGATCACCGAAAACGCGGCATTGGGATGGACAGGTTGTCACACATGCAGGTTCCAGACCTTTCTGAAGACGATTCAGACAAAAGGTGCACTTTACCACCGTGCCCTGCTGATATTCCTTGTGGCGCTTTTTTTCGAATAAAGTGACGGGAGCCTGCTCATAGTAGTTCTTGATTTCCCAGACGAATTGTCTTGCATCATAGGGACATGCTGTAACACAGCCCCTGCAGCCCATGCATTGATCTGCCAGCACTTCAACGATCCCATCGGGCCGTTTTACAGTTGCGCCGATAGGACATGCCTTCTCGCAGGGTGCATTTTCGCACTGCATACAGGGCATGGGAAGAAATTTCATCTTGGAATGAGGGAATTTCCCCACCTCGTATTTCATAATTTTGTGAAGGCTGACGCCGGAAGGCGTGCCGTTATGATTCCTGCAGGCGACAGTACACGCATTGCAGCCTACACATTTTGTTAAATCAATCATCATTCCGTATCTCATTACGACAAACCTCCTTTTCTGATCAGTCTTACACAGGGAGCGATTTCAATTCCTCCGCTGACACTGTCCAGTGTCTCTTCCTTTGTGGTCAGAAGCCGGTTAAACAGAGGACCTTCCTTGCTCAGCGGATTGCTCTGAGCAGTCCCCATGCCATAAGCGCCGGAAATTCCTACCGCATCGGGATGGAACAGCTCAGAAATGCGCACAAGTCCTTCCAGCTTTCCGTAACGGGATTCTACGGTTACCCGATCACCGTCCTTGATGCCCTTTTTTGCAGCAGTTGCACTGTTCAGACAGATGACTGCCTCCCAGGGATCTTTTTGATAGATTTCCGCAAGCCAGGGATTCCCCACAACGCCGCCGATATCGGAAGAGTAGTAAGGGGTTTTCCAGTTGATGGCCCACAGATCGTATTCTTCGGATACGCCGAATTCTGAACTGGGCACCCAGTAGGGAACTGGCTTATACAGGTCGAAAACAAGGCTGTCATCTTCCACACCCGGGAATTTAATCTGATTCTTTTCGAGATTCTGCCTGAGCTGATCCGCTGTCTTTTTCAGATTGATGATATAAAACTCATGACGGGTCTTGTTATCCGGGTGATAGTAATAGTTGTAGGCCGTCTTTTTGGGCTGCCACTTGGCAATATGTCCTTCCCGCTCCAGATCTTCCATGGTTTCGCCTTCTCCGAATTTCCAGCTCTTGACCTGTAGTTCATGGATTACGGCCAGGGTATGTTTTTGATTGAGGTCAAGTAGATAAGGCGCTTTAAGGTTCAGGCCGTTTTCCTTGATGATGTAATCCACGTCCTTGTTCAGATAATCATACATGCCGTTTTCGCCGTAAAGGATGCCGATTCTCTCTGCCAGCTCGGTAAAGATATCATCTACATGCATGGTGTTATAAATTGGCTTTACGGGCTGCCTCCTTTGGAGCATCTGCAGCGCGTGAACTTCATAGGACGCGGCCTGATGCTGAGGCCAGAATGGAGCCACTCTGGAGCGCTCCATAAAGCTGTGCTCCGGCAGGACCACATCGGACATGATGGTCGGCTCATCCATATGGTAAGCGATGGAAACACTAAATGGAATCTTTCGCATCATATTGACATATTGCTCGGGATTTGCGTTGTACTTGATGATGTTCCCGCCGATATTCAGCCATGCCTTTACCTCGTATGTAAGGTAATATTTTTCCGGGTTGGATAATGCGTGGGCTACCAGATGGGGGGTGGTGTGGCTGTTGGGATAGAAGGTATGCATGCCGATGTCGGGAGGGAAGACAAAGGGTCTGTCTTTGGCCTCATAGCCGGGCATCATCGTACCGTCAGGTCCCGGCGCCAGCGCCTGGGGACCTCTGTATCCGCAGCCCAGACAGCCTCCCGGGACTTCGATCGCTCCGGCCAGCATATTGATGATCTTTGCCACAAGGTCGGAATAGGTTCCGCCTCGATGGTTCATAACATTCCGCTCAGTGTTGACGGAAACCGGTCGGTAGGGGAATTGGAAGCCCTCAATCTCAATGGTGCTTCCGATTCTCGCATGCTCGATAAATTCCCCTGCAATTCTTCTGATATCCTGTGCCGGTACAGTAGAGATGGATTCCGCCCATTCCGGTGTATATTCCAGGAAGCCTTCTTTGATCAGCTGAAAACCGGTCTTCACTTCTTTTCCGCCTATTGAAAAGCTTCCTTCAAGAGCAACCTCTCCGAATTCCGCATCAAAGGCCTTTGCCTGACCGTCTGTCAAATCCCACATCATGGGCTTTCCCGTTTCCGTGTCCCTCAGGTAATCTCCTTGGGAATCGATGAGATAAGGACCGTTGGTTCTGTTTTTCAAAAACCAGTCATCATATTTCTGCACATCAAAAATGATGGAATGGGCAAGACCCAGCAAAAATGCAAGATCCGTCCCGGGCCTGATGGGCACCCATTCGCCCTTAGCAGCCTCGTAGGAGGATCGGGGGTCCACAACCACCAGCTTCATGCCCCGCTTCAGCGCCTTGGTCAGCTTTCTCGTACCGGGGACAGTGGCGATATTGGGTCCGATGGATCTTCCCAGGGTGATATGATAGTCGCAGTGTTCCAGATCAACGACAGAAATAGGAAAATTGCCATGGATTAAGCCTGTGCCGTAATGTACCGTACAGAGCGAGCCATGAGCTCCGATTTCGTTGGGTGAGCCGAAGGCAAGGCGGAAGGGAATTCTCATGATGGTCTCTCTGTTTCCCCAGCCTTCACAAACAGCCAGCCCTCTCGGGTCTTCATCACGGACCTCCTTCAGCTTTTTCGCAGTATAATCAAGTGCCTCTTCCCAGCTGACTTCCTTCCACATGGGATCGATTTCCAGACCTTTTTCCGGATTCGTTCGGATCAAGGGGGTCTTGACGCGGTAGGGGTTATACAGATTCATTGTAGCCGAATTACCACGGGGACACAGACTTCCGTAGTTGGGAGGGACTTGCCGTCCTTCCACCTTAACGACGACACCATCCTCAAGATGAACGGCGGTAGCGCAGTCTCCCTGCATGCACATGCGGCATAAGCCGTGGAGAACCTGCTTCTCGCCTTCCACGGAAGGATTGGTGTTCTGCCACTGATAGGTGGAATAACCAAATACATTTTCATTGAAATCCACCTCCGACAGAACATTGTCGTAGGCGCCTTTCCTTTTTTTGAACATATTGCCTCCTTTGCAGTTCCTTTATTTTATTTCATACAGAGATCCGTAATCATAACCGCTATGACCACGGACAGTCCTGCTAGCTGATAGATATTAACTGTGGCCTGATTGGCACGAACCAGCGTTCCGATATGATTATAATGAACGCTTGCAATCCTGCAGGCTTTGACAGCCATGGGAAGGCTGGAAAGCCCAAGGATCCATAGGAGATTTCCGGTGTAGACAGAGATGAGCAGAAATGCGGCATAAGCTGCGATAAAATTAATGGAATATACCCGGAGCCCCTTTTCCTTGCCCAGTCTGACAACCCAGTTTCTTTTATTGTTCTTCTTGTCAGCTTCATAATCGGGATATTGGTTGATCCACAGCACATTGGCGATGAGGATGCCGATGGGTATGGAAACCAAGGCTGGCAGCAGATCGAGCTTTCCTGCCATGACAAGATACATTCCCAAAAAGATCAGCGGACCGTAGGTAATGCCCACTGTCAGTTCCCCCAGACCTCTATAGCACAGCGAAAAGGGAGGGAGACTGTAAGCGCAGGCCAGAAGTGTACCTAGAAGGCCGATGGCCAATACTCCCGGCTCGTGAAAGTATGCGATAAAAAGACCGATAGCAGAGGCCAGCGACAGCGTTATGATGCCAATGTATTTTGCTTCCTTCAAGGTCAGCAGACCTTCTGTAAGGACCTTTTTTCCTCCGCTGAAGGGAGTCACTTTGTCAGGCTCAATGGAAAGATCCACTCCTGATTTATAATCAACAATATCATTCAAGCAGTGTTTGCCGGTTTCGATCAGCATAATGCCAAGGAGTGACAGCAAACCCCATTTCAGCTCAAAACGATTGGTTTCCGCATAAGCCATGGCCGTAGCGGCAAGCATGGGAACCAGCGAGGCAATCCAGATCCTGATCCCCGCGATTCTGCCAAGCCCCTTTAATATACGCTTCCATTCCATTTTAGTACCTCCAAAAACAAAATAACAAATTGAAACAGAATAAGCAATAAAACGTTGAATTTTGAACTATAGGAGCTAATTATGGGTATAAGCAAAAGTAATGGCAAAGAAGATTTTCCTCCCAAACCGTAATGAACATGGTATACTTTTCTGAGAGATTTGTTAGGAGGGTATGATTTTGGATATTAAGAGTCTGGATTCTTTCATCAAGGTTGCTGATGAGAAAAGTATTTCAAAGGTTGCCAATCAGCTTTACATTTCACAGCCGGCATTGAGCCTGCAGATCAGGAAACTGGAGGAGTCCTTCGGACACAAGCTTTTGATCAGGACCAATAAAGGCGTCCAGCTCACCGATGCGGGGCATATTCTTGAGACTCACGCAAGAAGCATACTGAAGATCTACAATCAGGCTTTTGAAGAAGTTAATAAGCTGTTCGGCGACAGGCAGGTGATCCGTATTGATTCCAATATTACACTGGCCACCTATGCGCTGCCCTGTGCGGTCTATGTTGCCAAGTCTCAGCCCCAATTCAAGGATTATTATCTGGATCTGACCTTCAGCACAGTCAACCCTGTGGAAAAGAATATCATCAGCGGCATCAGCGATCTGGGATATGTTCACCGGAAGGGAGAATACCAGGATATCAAATATGTAACGATCGGTACGGATAAGATGGTTCTGGTAGCTGCTTCAAACTTTCCTGTCCCGGACAGAATTACCGTAGAAGAACTGAAGCAATATCAATTAATTCAACTCAATGATAAATTCAACGAAAGAAAGCTGCTTTCGGAAAGCCTTGGCTGCAGCCTGAAAGAATTCAACGTAGTCTTGGCGCTGGACTCCACTGAATCGGTGAAGACCGCGGTGTTCAAGGAATTCGGTCTTTCCTTCCTTCCTGAAAGTTCTGTCAGCAAGGAATTGCAGACAAGAATTCTGAAAGAGGTTGTGGTAGAGGATCTGTATGATGAATACCCGATTTATCTTTGCTATCTAAAAGAAAATGAGTATAATCCAAGGCTAAAGCCTTTTCTGGATTATCTGAAGGTGCGCAAGACCATGGACTTTTGCTGATCTTTTTCTGTCAGGGGGTATCCCCTTAAAACGCACGGATTGTTGTAATACCCTTATAATCTGCGGAATAGATTATTATGATACTGAGGAAGCGCTGATTCAATAAAAGGTGTGAAGTTGTGTGCACGGAACAAATCAGTACTTCCCAAACTAAAAAGGGGTGTTAACATGCTGATTTATACCGTAAAACCCGGCGATGAGCTGGTGCAGATTGCATCAGAGTTTCAGGTGACACCGGAAATGATCATTGCGGTAAATGGCCTTCCCAATCCGTTCCGTCTGTTGACTGGGCAGTCTCTCATCATACCCACTGCAGAACCGGAGATTCAAAAAACAGAAGCCGGTGTGAATGGTTATCTTTACTTTTTAGGCGAGGACGGTGTTCCGATTGTGAAGGAAGCGGCACCATTCCTTACCTCTTTGACCCCTTTTTCTTACATTGTAAAGGAAAACGGAGGATTAAGGACCATAGATGACGAACCAATCATTCGTGCGGCTATGGAGAACCAGTTGACGCCAATTATGTGTATCACCAACTTTTCATCCACCGTAAAAGGCCAGAATATTGCCAATGCGGTGCTAAACAATGAAGACGCGGTGCAGAATCTTTTAAATAATATTATTTTCACAATGAAATATAAAGGATACCAAGGGCTTAATATCGACTTTGAATATGTTTTGCCAGAAGACCGGGAACGCTACAATTCTTTTCTTGCTCTGGCAGCAGACGTGCTGCATCAGGAGGGTTATTTTATTACAACTGCTGTGGCACCTAAGACGGGGCCTGATCAGAAAGGCTTGCTCTATGAGGCTATTGACTATCCCGTACATGGGATGCTCATGGACTATGTAATTCTAATGACCTATGAGTGGGGCTATCGCTTAGGACCTCCCCAGGCAATCTCTCCTTTGAACCAAATCAAAAGAGTGCTGGATTATGCAGTAACGGTGATCCCTCGTGAGAAGATTTACTTTGGTTTTCAGATTTACGCCAGAGACTGGAAGCTGCCGCATATTCAGGGAACTGAAGCGGAGACCATAAGCTGCCAGGCGGCTTTGGAACGGGCCGTTTATTATAATGCAGTGATCCAGTATGATGAATTGGCGGAATCGCCGTATTACCGATATCGTGATGAAGAAGGAAGAGAACACGAGGTTTGGTTTGAGGATGCCAGAAGTGCGCAGGCAAAATTTGATACAGTGAAAGAATACGGCCTGGAAGGGATCAGCTATTGGGTGCTGGGGTATCCCTTTCCTCAGAATTGGACTTTGCTATATGAAAATTTTAATATTGTAGCTGGGTCAAACGGTTGATTTTAAGCAAGCTGGTCTTGAAATGAATTTCTTTCGCTTAAAATTTAACATTGTATTCAATTGCCTCATTGACAATCCCCATAGTGAAAGATATATTATAAAGAAAGAATACAGATTTTTCCTTATTACCGTATTGCCTCAGTTTGAACGATTGAGGCTGATCCGCAGGATAGACCCGGAGCAGACAGATGACAAACACAAAGGAAGAATTATTATTACATATTAAGAGATTAGAGATGCTGCTTGACAGCCTTCCTTTTGATGTCTGGATGAAGGACGGGGAAGGCAGATATTTGTATGCAAACAAGAGCATTTCAGATGATACAGGGATACCAAAGGAAGAAATCGTCGGGAAAAGCGATTATGACCTATATGAAAAAGACCAGGCTGATTCGTTCAAGACCAATGACAAGGCCATTCTAGAAGGACAGGAAAGTGGTTTTTTTATCTCCAGACAGGGCCAAGAGGTCTTTGAAGATTATAAAAGGATCATTTATGACGACAACGGATCACTGCTGGGGCTGGTTGGCTGCTCAAGGAATATCACACAGGAGGACAAGCTGCGGGATGAATTCGTTCGAAGTGAGGAGCAGTTCCGTACGATCTTTGAAGAAGCACCTCTTGGTATCGGAATTTTTGATTCAATATCCGGCAGAGCGATTCAGCTGAATGAGCGCTTTGCAGAAATCGTAGGAAGGTGCAAAGAAGAAGTACTGAGTATGGATTGGGCCGACTACTCTCATCCAGATGAAGTTGAAGAAAACAAGCACAGGGTATCGTTGCTGCTGGAAGATAAAATTAGCGGGTTTTCCATGGAAAAGCGCTATGTAAGGCCAAATGGAGAAGAGGTTTGGGTGAACATGACTGTTAATCCATTCCGATCCTCGCATTTCCTGCCAACGCTCCATATGTGTATGATTGAGGATATCTCTGCCAGAAAGAAGGCGGAGGATGAGATTCTCTATCTCAGTTATTACGATCAGTTAACCGGTCTATATAACCGCAGATTTTACGAAGAAGAATTAAAAAGGATTAATACCACACGGAATCTCCCCATAACCTTGGTTCTCGCAGATGTCAATGGATTGAAATTGACAAATGATGCGTTCGGGCATTCGCTCGGAGACAATCTTCTGAAGAAGATTTCCCAAATATTTAAAAAGGAATGCCGATCAGAGGATATGATTGCAAGAATCGGGGGGGACGAATTTGTATTTTTACTTCCTAAAACCGACGGCACCGAAGCTAAGAAAATAATTGAACGGATCAAAGCCGCTATAGCGGACAAGAAACGAGAGCATCTCGTTTGCTCTGTTTCCTTTGGTTGGGCGACAAAGCACCATCAGAAAGAGGATATCCGGAAAATTTTCATTCAGGCTGAGGACTATATGTACCGGAATAAGCTATCGGAAAGTACGAGTATGCGGAATGAGACCATCAAGCTGATTACAAAGACGCTTTATCAGAAAAATAAACGGGAACAGCTTCACTGCGAACGAGTCGCAAAACTATGTGAACTGATTGGAAATGCGTTGAAAATGAGCTCGGATTCGGTTCGAGAACTAAAGATGGCAGGATTATTGCACGATATTGGAAAAATAGGCATTGACGAAGCTCTCCTGACGAAACGAGGAAAATTTACTGAAACCGAATGGGCAGATATGAAACGCCACCCGGAAATCGGATACCATATTCTGAGATCGGTCAATGAGTTTGCACCCATCGCAGATTACGTGCTGCATCATCACGAAAGAGTGGACGGTACGGGATACCCCAGACAATTAAAAAACAGCGACATCCCTGCCCAGTCTAAGATTATCAGTATTGCGGATGCTTACGATGCCATGACAAGTCATCGCCCTTATCGGGATGACCGCAGTCTGTCGGAGGTAATTGCCGAATTGAAGAGAAGTGCAGGAACACAATTTGATGCGGAAATATTGAAAGTCTTTATCGAGCAGATCCTAAAGCAGCGAGTCTGGAGACGTATGGACTAGGATAAAACAATATTGAAATACAAAAAAAGGAATCTCCCGGGAAAGCTTCTTCCCGGGAGATTCTCTATCTTGTGGTTGCCCTCTCCAGGGAAAGAGTTTAGCCCAGGAGATGTTAATACTATGAGGGTCGGCATCAATCCTCTACGATAAAGCCGATCCCGTCCAAAACTAAATTCTTAATAAAAAAGTTTGTTTCCAGCCGGATTGTTACGATCTCTTTGGAAGCCTCGATGGCTTTCGGGGACAGGAAGAGTTGCGTATCGTCAACGTGGATCAGTTTGAGATTTTTATACGATTCGTTCTCCTTAAGAGCGCGAATGTAAGGGGTGTAATACTTTTTTGATTTTCCGCAGCCACAGCCGGAGTTTGTCATATCGGGGTTCATGTCGATAAGCAGCCGGCGGATGCCGGACTTTTGCAGATATGCCTTTGCCTCCTGTTCGATTGCGATGTTCAAAATAATCACCTCCCTAATCGTGATCTATTGAATTAGGCCGTTGTCTCATCTGATGCTTGATCTCCTTTGTCAGCGGCAGCGGCTTCGTAGATGTAATCATCATATTCCTTCTTGTTTCCAAGTTGAATCAGAAGGCATAGAACGACACCCACCGCCAGGCCCCAGGCCGCTCCGCGGGTTGCAAGTACGGCTCCCATCACGCCTGCAATCCCAAGATCGTTGAAGGTCTTCGCTTTCATGACGCCAACGCGTACGGATACATATCCCTGAATCAGCATGGTGGATGCCATGGCAACGGCCAGGATCGGCTTTACCAGCGTGATAATTGGCAGAAGGAAATATCCGGTAAGGGTTCCGAAACGGAAGCTTCCTGCTCCGGAGTTAATGGATTCCATGGCTTTGGCACCATGCTTAAATCGTTCGCATACAACAACCTGCATCGCAGCCCAAAGAGGACCGCACATGGTGATATCCGGTCCCAAGATGGACATAATGGTATTCCTGAGTCCAAAAACGATATGCGATCTGTTTGGATTATAATCGATCTTTTCATCTGGTCTGTACCTGCCCGCGTCTTCCAGCAATGCCTGTGATTGAATCATATCGCCAAAGAGGATAACGTAAGCGGAAAAAACCATTGGAAGACCGCTTATGAACATGTTAAGCGGCGGGAAGCCCACGCCAAAGAAGGTCCATTCACTGAAGAGTGTGCCGAAAGCAGGAATGGAGATTCCCCATTCGATCACTGGCCATTCGGCTTCGCCAACAAGCGGCGCAATGATAACCGCTAGAATAATGACGGGCAATATTCCGAGGTTTGAAAGAATTTTCGTAAAAGTATTGCTCTTTGCTATGCTCTTAAAGTGGTTGGAAAATAGAAGGTAGAACGCAATGCCGATACAGACTGTGATGGAGATGGGGAACATATCGAAACGCTGCCCTTCTTTAAAGATAACCATAACTGCGGCAAACCCGGAGCCGAGAATCAAGCCTGCCTGCATTGCATTTGGAACCAATAAGATGATTTTTTTACCAAGTCCGGTAATGCCTAAGATAATTGCTAAAATTCCAAGTGTTAATTCGAAGGCGATTAACGCCTGAATTCTTTCCGGCCCCATTTCAAACTCACTGACATAGAGCATTAAAAGAGGGATTGCCGGAGTGACCCAGCCTGGTACGACAGGATCCCCTAAGAATACATGAAGACAATAAAGAATTCCGTTTAGAACGACTACTGCAAGAGCCACTTCAAAGGGCATTCCAAGATACTCTTGCAGCATGGGAATTGCGCTAAGACAAACAGCGCACATTAGAAGTCCCTGTACATAGTCCGCAATCTCGAACCGGTAATGTACAAAGGGAACCCTGATTTTGAACGGCCCTGCGGGCAGATGG
>JAQSXD010000193.1 GCA_029266295.1 Bacillota bacterium
TCCTTAATCAGTGTCGCAACCTTGTCGATATCATCAACAATCTTATTGAGGGCACCTGCAGTTTCTCTTGCAATCTTCGTTCCGTCTTCTGACTTTTTAATGGAACTGGAGATCATAGAGGTAGTCTCCTTAGCAGCATCCGCAGAGCGGGCCGCCAGATTTCTCACTTCTTCCGCAACAACAGCAAAGCCTTTTCCATGCTGGCCGGCTCTCGCTGCTTCCACCGCTGCGTTTAGTGCAAGGATATTGGTCTGGAATGCAATATCGTCTATTACCTTTATAATATTTGAAATATTAGCAGATGCTTCGTTGATATCTTCCATCGCTCTCAGCATATCTCCCATCTGCTGATTACCCTGCACTGCGTTGGATTTCGCAGTCTCTGCCAGATCGTTGGCCTGATTTGCATTCTGCGCATTCATCTTTGTCTGAGAAGAAATCTCCTCCAAGGATGCAGTAAGCTGTTCTACGGAACTTGCCTGCTCGGTAGCACCCTGAGAAAGTGCGACACTGGAATCCGATACCTGTTTTGATCCAGCTGCGACCTGCTCTGAAGCCGCTGCAATATTGGATAACACTTCATTATTCTTATCCACCATTTCTGCCAGTTTCTTGCCAAGCAAATCCCGATCAGACCGAACCTTGATATCAATGGTCAGATCTCCGGCTGCCATTCGTTCTGTCGCCAGGGCTTGTTCCCTGATACTGCTGATCATCCGGTCAAAGGATGCCATAAGCTGGCCGATCTCATCATTCAAATTTGTCTCTACACTTACGTTAACATCACCCACTGCCATAGCATCGGCCACTGTTATCAGGCGATTAATCGGCTTCACGATGCTTCTTGTAATTAGGAAAGCAGCTCCGATGCAAATAATGATTGCGACCGCAATCACCGCCAGCAGGATAGCTCTGGTGCGGGAATAGACTGACGCAGCATTTGCGACAGATTCTTCAGCACCAGCAGTATTAAATTCAACAAGTTCCTGAGCAAGCTTTCCAATTTCGTCAAAAGCCACCTTTGCATCGCCTTTAATCATTGCCATTGCACCGGCGGAATCACCTGCTCTGCTTAGTGCTAAAACATCCTTATCTATTTGTGTATAGGTTTGCCAATTGGATAGGATCTTCTCAATTAGTTCCCTGTCAACATCATTGGTCGTGACCTGAGAATAAGCGTTGATATTCTCCAGCACAGTTTTGTCATATGCATTCATTCGGGTCTCATATTCGCTCTTTTCCTCAGCGCTGGTTGACACAGCGTGCTGCGTTTCTACCCTGCGGAAATTACCAGTTGCTGTATTTAACGCATGGGCGTAATCAACGCTGGGCAAACTGTTATTTCCTATATGCATTGTCTCCTTGTTAAATTGGCTCAACGCATTTAGCGAAAATAGCCCCATACCCGCCAATATGATGATAGTTATGCCGAAGCCTAGAAAGAGTCTTGCTTTAATTGTGAATTTCATTTGAATCCTCCTGTTAAGATAATTGCTTTCATTTTTAGTTCGTCTAGTGCTGCAATAGGCGGGGTAATTCGATTAGCTCTGCCGACTCCTTTTCTGAAAGTAGTTTTCTGCAATCCAGCAGCAGCTTCACTTCATTTCCTGTTTTTCCAATCCGGCTGACAAAGTTGCTACTGCTAAAGCCGTTGTTCAATTTGGGCGGCGGGGCAATATCTGTTTCCGGTATGGTCAGAACTTCCGCTACATTGTCGACAATCAGACCGATGGGGTTGTTTTCTACATCAATGACGATGACACAGGTTCGGTCATCATACTTTTTGGGCTCTTTCTTAAAACGCAGTCTAACATCCATGACCGGAATGATTTTACCCCTCAAATTGATAATCCCCTTCAGGTAATCCGGTAATTCCGGCACCGCGGTTATGCGCTGAATGCCGATAATCTCGGTTACATGCATAATTTCAATCCCGTAAATTTCTTTTCCGACAGCGAATGTTAGGAACCGGTTTTTTTGAGTATCTTCCATTATTTCGATGCTTTCTGATGCTTGGGTCATACTCTTTTCACCTTCCTTGTTTCAGTAGATTTTTGAGAATGTAACAATTTACTTAAAATGTTGCATTTCTCCGGAAGCCGGAGGCCTGTAAACTTCAAGGTAAATGTTTCCAACATTCAAAAGATGATTGATTTGACTTGAATTGTAATGTATTGTTTTCTAAGTTATTTTAATAAATCAAATCATCACAAAATTGAGCAAATAAATAAAAGTAAATCGAAGAAGGAGACAACGAAATGACTGTAGAACCAATTCGGGATAAAGTAAAAATCAAACAAATGTACCAATATTTAAACGGAAGAGATCCGAAGTACGGATTAATCTTTAAATTTGGGCTCAATACAGGTCTGCGAATCAGCGATATTCTGCCGCTCAAGGTCAAGGATATCTTTCTTCGAAAAGGAGTCTTTTCTGAATATCTTGTTCTGAAAGAAAAGAAGACAAAGAAGGAGAAGAAGATCAAACTGAATACAGCCTTGAGAAATAAGCTGCTGTCCTATGTTCTGGAGAATGGGTTAGACGGTCAAGATTACTTGTTTCCAAGCAAAAAGGGAAACTACATCGGCAGAATTCAGGCATACCGTGTTCTAAAGGATGCCGCTGATCTGATAGGAGTTGAGAATTTTGGCACCCATAGTCTGAGGAAAACCTGGGGCTATTGGACTTATAAGATGTCGAAGTATAACATCGGTTTGATTATGGATACGTTTAACCACAGTTCTCAAAGTATCACCCTCCGTTATATTGGGGTGAATCAGGACCAGAAAGATGAGCTTTATTCACTTGTCCAATTTTAGAGCACATTAACAGTATTTTCTTTTAATTTCATTGCATAGTTACAAAATTTATGTCATAATTAGTATTATTTTGTCGATAATTTTTAGACAACATTTTAAGTAAATTGTTACATTGAGCATCCACTCAGTAAGAATGGGTATGTTTCCAAAATATGGATCACAATAAAAAACAATAACTCCCATTGATTTCCGTAATGTTTCGAACGAATTTATCAGTTTTTACGAGCATAAAGAGGGCATCTCAAAATGATTGCAAATCATGGAGAGAGCCCTCTTCTTACAAGCCACTGGTGCAGTTTAATTCATTGAAAACAGAACTTTATTCATTTGTTTTTAGAAGATTTCCTTTTCAGCGAGCAGCGTTTTGATTCTGTTTCTATTATACGCATAGTCTTTGCTTAATTCAAATAATTCCTGCGCTCTTTCCGGGAAGACATTCGCGAGTTGTGCATATCGAATCTCTCCCTGGAGAAATTCTTTATAATCCTGTGTCGGCGGTTTGGAATCCAAAACGAAGGGGTTCTTTCCTTCCTTGCGCAGATCCGGGTTAAAGCGGTACAGTTGCCAATAGCCGCTTTCCACGGCACGCTTTTCTTCCATAATGCTGGTACCCATGCCGGATTTTATTCCATGGCTCACGCAGGGGGAATAGGCGATGATCAGCGAGGGGCCCTGATACTGCTCTGCTTCAAGGATGGCTTTCATGGTCTGGTTCATATCCGCGCCCATGGCAATCTGTGCAACGTATACATTGCCATACGTCATAGCCATCAGTCCTAGATCTTTCTTTCTGGTGCTTTTCCCTCCCGCCGCCAGCTTTGCAACAGCTCCTGTCTGGGTAGACTTTGAAGCCTGTCCGCCGGTATTGGAATAAATCTCTGTATCCATGACAAAGAGATTGATGTCATCTCCCGAAGCAATGACGTGATCCAGTCCTCCGTATCCGATATCATAGGACCAGCCGTCGCCGCCGATAGACCATACCGAGGGCTTTACAAGGTAATCTCTCAGTTTCAGAATTTCTGTCAATACGGAGTTCCCCTCCATCTCGTGCTCACATTCGAGAATTGCCTTTGTGGTTCTTTCAGAACCTTCTCCGTCGTACCGATGCGCAAGCCAGTCCTGGAAGCATTCCTTCAAATAAACGGTGATATCCATGTTCATCGCCTGCTCCATAAGATCAGCGAGCCGCTCCCTGATCTGCCATGATCCGAGGGCCAGTCCATATCCAAATTCCGCAGCATCTTCAAACAACGGATTGATCCATGCAGGGCCTCTTCCTTCTTCATCTGTGGTGTAAGCAATGGATGGAGCGTATGCACCCCAGATGGAGGAGCATCCTGTTGCGTTGGAAACGAGCATTCTTCTTCCGAAGAGCTGCGTCAGAAGACGGATATAAGGCGTTTCTCCGCAGCCAGGGCACGCTCCGTTGAACTCCAGCAGCGGTTTGACAAACTGGCTTCCCAGTATGGTCTTCGGATTGACAATCGTGCTTTTCTCCGTGATGGTTACGGCAAAATCCCAATTGTCCGACTCCATCTCGATCTCCTGATCCGCGGGATTCATAATCAATGCCTTCCCCTTCGCCGGGCAAATGTCCGCGCAGTTTCCGCAGCCGGTGCAGTCCAGTGGAGAGACTTGGATCCTGTATCCAAGATGCTCCAGTCCCTTGCCGGAAGCCTCTTTTGTTTTAAAGGTATCCGGTTTTCGTTCCATCTCCTCTTCATTGAGCAGGAATGCCCTTATGGTTGCGTGGGGGCAAATATAAACGCAGCGTCCGCATTGGATGCACTTATCAATCTGCCATTCCGGCACATTCGGTGCAATGCCTCTCTTTTCGTAGGCTGTCGTTCCCAGAGGATACGTTCCGTCCTCCATTCCCAGAAAGGCACTCACAGGCAGTTCATCTCCCTCATGTCTAGCCATAGGTCTCTGAATCCTGCTGACAAACTCAGGAATATCCCGTTCCTCCTCGATTTCCTGCTTTGCGCCTTTCCAGTCAGCCTTCACCTCAATCTTATGAAGCGCCTCAATGGCGAGATCCACTGCGTTCGTATTCTTTGTTACAATTTCCTTCCCTTTCCTGCCATACATTTTCTCGATGGATTTCTTGAGGTATCCGAGTGCTTCCTCCACCGGAATAATGTCTGCCAGCTGAAAGAACACTGCCTGCATCACCATGTTAATTCGGTTGCCGAGACCCAGCTGGGATGCAATGGCAAGTGCATTGATGGTATAAAAACGGATCTGATGTTCCGCCAGATATCGTTTGATATCAGCAGGGAGCTTCTCTTCCAGTTCCCCTGCTTCCCAGGTGCAGTTGAGTACAAAGGTTCCCCCCTTTTTTAAGCCTTTTAAGAGGTCGTACTGGTAGACAAAGGACTGATTATGGCAGGCAATATAATCGGCATTGTTTACAAGATATGGAGACCGAATCGGCAGCTTGCCGAACCTGAGATGGGAAACCGTTGTTCCTCCTGATTTTTTACTGTCATAGGAGAAATACGCCTGAACCAAAAGATCCGTATTATCTCCGATAATTTTTGCTGCGGCCTTGTTTGCTCCCACGGTTCCGTCGGAGCCAAGACCGTATATCTTACAGCTTTTCGTGCCCGCAGGCACTGTATTTACCAGCGCTTCCTCCGGAAGAGAAGTATTGGTAACATCGTCCACAATTCCAACCGTAAAACCATCCTTTGGTTTGTCTTGTCTCAGATTGCGAAATACAGCCAACATCTGAGAAGGTGTTGTATCCTTGGAAGATAAGCCGTATCTTCCGCCCACGGTCACGACCGTTTTAAAACCGTCGTATTCGTTATCACCTTCTTCAAAGGTCCTGACGTAGGAATGGTTGCTTTTCAGAGCCTTTACAACATCAAGATAGAGGGGTTCTGCCGGAGCTCCTGGCTCCTTGGTTCTGTCCAGTACGGCAATCTTTTTGACGGTCTTTGGCAAGGAATCAAGGAAATAACTTTGAGAAAAAGGACGATACAGGCGAACTTTTATTACCCCTACTTTTTCCCCCTTCTCCATAAGATAGTCCACGGTTTCGTGTATGGTATCGCAAACAGAACCCATGGCAACTAGGACGAACTCCGCATCCTCTGCTCCGTAATAGTCAAAGAGCTTATAGTTTCTGCCGGTTATCTTGCCCAGCCGATCCATATATTCCTGTACAATATCGGGAACCGCATCAAAAAACGGATTCGCGCTTTCTCTTTGCTGAAAGTAAATATCCGGGTTTTGGGTTGTTCCCCTTGCCACAGGACGCTGGGGATTCAGGGATCGTTCCCGAAAGGCTTTTACAGCTTCAAAATCCACGAGTCTGCTGATCTCTTCATGAGGAATCACATCAATCTTCTGGTACTCGTGAGAGGTTCTGAATCCATCGAAGAAGTGAAGAAAGGGTACCCGGGACTTGATGGCCGCCAAGTGCGAAATAATTCCCAGATCCATAACCTCCTGCACATTGGAGGAGGCAAGCAGGCTCATACCGGTCTGGCGGCATGCCATAACGTCCTGATGATCACCATAAATGGACAGCGCATGGGTTGCAATTGCCCTTGCGGTAACATGAATGACTCCCGGGAGCAGTTCCCCCGCCATTTTGTAGAGCCCCGGAATCATCATCAAAAGCCCCTGGGAAGCGGTATACGTAGAAGCCAAGGCGCCTGACTGAAGGGCTCCTCGCATCGCTGCCACAGCGCCTGCCTCAGATTGCATCTCTACCACTTTTACAGGCTGATCAAAGATATTCTTCTTGCCTGAGGCAGACCATTCATCGACGCCTTCTGCCATTGCCGTAGACGGCGTAATTGGGAATATGGATGCCACCTCCGTCATAGCATACGCTGCGTATGCCGCAGCCTGGTTACCATCCATCGTTTCCTTTTTTTTCATAGGTTCTCTCCTTTATTTATGTGTTGTTTCAATTGATCTTGTTCTTATTTTCGTTCGTTCCTGACACGATAAGCTAGCGTTTCAAAATTACCTTGATCAGTAATCTTCCTTGCTTATTTAAGGGTATTTTTGCCTGCAAAGGAGGAAATATTCTAAGCCAATCAGAAAAGCCGTTTATTTTAGCATAAATTCTAAAATAAACGGCTTTTTACTTCTTTA
>JAQSXD010000194.1 GCA_029266295.1 Bacillota bacterium
GGATGGGCGCAGGTAAACGGCAGAAATGCCATCAGCTGGGAGGAGAAATTCAAGCTGGACGTCTGGTATGTGGATCATTGGACTTTTGGGCTCGATCTTAAAATCTTATGGATGACTGCGGTAAAGGTCCTGAAAAGAGATGGAATCAGTTCCGAGGGACAGGCGACCATGGAAGAATTCATGGGAACAGAGTCATCCCGAACGCATCTAAAATAGATGCTGACTTAGTTCTTATTTTTGGCAAGACGTTTCGGGTAGAATGAAAGATGAGGTATGAAAATGGTAAAAGACCTTGTAATAATCGGCGCGGGAGGTTTCGGCAGAGAAGTAGCGGATACCGTGAGGTGTATCAACCGCCAAAAAGAAACATATCATTTATTGGGATTCATCGATGATGCGGAGCATTTGAAAAATAAAACGATCAATGAGCTAACTGTTCTTGGAAATCGAGAGGACCTAAAAAGAATTTGCTCTGGCAGAAAAGTCTATGCCATAATCGCAATTGCGGATGCAGGACTGAAGAGGGTAATTGCACAAGACTTGGAGGGTGTTGTGCTTTGGGAAAATATTATTCACCCTACCGCGGTGGTTTCTGACTATTGCGAAATGGGTGAAGGCAATATTCTTCAGGCGTTTACAATTATCGCCCCGAATACTGTAATCGGGAGTCACTGCATGATTAATACAAGAAGCGGCATGGGTCATGACGCCAGAATGGAGGATTATGTTTCAGTAATGAGCCTCTGTGATATTACCGGGGGGGTATGCCTGAAAGAAGGAGCCTATCTGGCTTTGAGCGTTGGTATTATTCCTGGTGTCACTATAGGAAAAGAAGCGTACCTCTGCGCAGGCAGCGTCGTTTTTAAGGATGTGGAACCGGGAGCAACCATGATAGGAAACCCTGCAAAACGAGTAAAATAAGAGACTGAATGGAAGAATAAATTAAGCAGATCTACTAAGGAGAAAAAAATGGAGCAACGATTATTGGAGAATATGGCTGAAATTTTAGAGGTTGAGGCAGAAGAACTCACCCTTGATACAGAATTCAGAGATGACCGCTTTTGCTGGGATTCTTTGAAAGGCTATGCCGTGCTGGTTATGCTGGAAGAGGAATTTGATGCCCAAGTTACAGTTAATGACTTTCTCAAGGCATCCACAATTCAGGATCTTCTGGATTTTTGTGAGCAATAATGAGAGCAATATTATATGTTGACTCTATTAATCGATTGGTGGGAAAGTACTAGGTATTCATGTCCTTTGATGGGATTGGGTAAGGGAGGAAATACACAGAGTTATGGATATGAAAAAATGGATTGTTGTAACCGGAGCATCCAGCGGCATTGGGCTGCAGACTGCAAGGCAACTTTTGGAGAACGGGTACTGTGTTGTTGCAACCGCAAGAAATGCGCAGCTGCTCGATCAGAAATTCACGACGTATTCCGATACCTGCATCATACTTCCGTGGGATCTTTCCGACCCCGATCGAATCAAAGAATATGCCTCCTTGGTTCACGAAAAAGCTGGAGCTGTTTATGGTTTGATCCATTGCGCCGGTGCACAGAAAACATTGCCGATCCATATGCTGAAAAGCAGCAATCTTACGGAACTGTTTCAAATCAATACCTTTAGTGGACTTTTGCTTGTAAGTGCTTTTGCAAAAAAGGGATATTACATGGAAGGAGAGGCTTCCTTTCTGCTGATTTCTTCCTTGTCCGCCCATGAGGGCGCCTATGGAAAAACTGCCTATGCGGCTTCAAAGGCAGCCTTGGAGGGATTTGTGAAATCTGCTGCACCTGAACTGGCGGAAAAAGGTATCCGCATCAATGCTGTGGCTCCCGGAGTCGTTCGGACTACTATGGTAGAAAAGCATTTTCAGCAGCTTACGGAGACGCAGCGGAACAGCACCATCGGCGAATATCCTTTAGGGCTGGGGGAATCCCAGGATATCTCAAATCTGCTGGAATTTCTGATCAGTGATAAATCCCGGTGGATAACAGGGCAAACCATTTTGATTGACGGAGGTCATACGGTAAGGAAATGTTAGCGGGTAAAGAGGACAGATTGAATGTTGCAGGGCATATAGATAAAGCTGATGGAGCAGCATTGCTGTTTCCCGGGCAAGGCGTTCAGTATCCAGGCATGGGGAAAGAACTCTACGATGAGCTGCCTGAAGCAAGAACAATTCTCGACTCGGCCTGTGATTTACTCAGCGTTGATATCCGCAAAACTATTTTTTCAGGGGCAGAAGAAGAGCTGAGAAGAACGGATATCTCTCAGCCAGCCATCTTTCTTGTCTCCTTGATGTACTTTGAAAAATGGAAGAAGAAGAATCCCGACACCGAAATTCTGGCAGTTGCAGGACATAGCTTAGGAGAATTCACCGCATTATGCGCTGCCGGTATCATCTCCTTTGAACATGCGCTGAATATCGTTACTCTGAGGGGAAAACTGATGCAGGATTGCTGTTCTGAAGAGCAGGGAATGCTTGCGGTGCTTGGCCTGGAAGAGGGGTCCCTTTTAGCGCTGATTCAGGCTTCCGGTTTGGAGAAGGCAGTATGTCTTGCTAATGTCAACGCAAAGACACAAATGGTTACCGCAGGCTTAAAACCTGGCCTTTTGGAGCTGGAGAACAAGCTTCTTGCACAAGGAAGCGCAGCGGAGGATTCGTTGACAGGAGCCAAAGTCAAATGGCTGAACGTGGAAGGCGCTTTTCACAGCGCTTTGATGAAACCTGCAAATGACAGCCTGCTGCCTCATCTGGAAGCATTGGCGCCGAAGAAACCGTCCTGCTATGTGGTTTCCAACGCAGACGGAAAGCCTTCCAAGGATGGTGCCGAAATCATCGGAAAGCTGAAAAATCAAATGGTGTCAAAGGTAAAATGGTATGATACAATATTACAGATAAAGGACCTGGGGGCTAAATCATTTTATGAAATCGGTCCTGGGGATACCTTAAAGAAGATCTGCATGACAATAACTTTCAAGCCGAAGTGCCATAGTGTTTGAATCAATTCGGAGGGAATATGCCTGTTTTAAGAACAAAAAAAGTCAAATTGCGTGGTGTTTGCTGCGCTTTGCCTGAAAATAAAAAGACAGTATTTGAGATTGGAAAAGATTATTTTGATGAAGCGACAATTGAAAAGACGACTTCTTCTATCGGAGTAAAAGAGATCTATATTGCGGAGGAGGGTGTGACTGCTTCTGATCTGTGCTTTGAAGCAGCTGAGAGACTGATTCAAAAGCTGGGATGGGAGAAGGATACCATCGACGGCCTGCTGTTCATTAGCCAGACGCCTGATTACAGGTTGCCGGCAACCGCATGCATCCTGCAGCACCGACTCGGTCTTCTCAACGACTGTGTTGCTATGGATATCAATCTGGGCTGTTCCGGTTTTGTTTATGGTATTTTTACCGCCTCCCAATTCATTGAAACAAGGACTTGCAATAGAGTACTGGTGCTGACCGGCGACACGCTGCGAAGACACATCTCACCGAAGGACAAGGGGATCACTTTCATCATCAGTGACGCAGGTTCTGCAGCCGCATTAGAGTACGCAGAAGATGCGGATCCCATGACGATCGTTACCTACAGCGATGGAAGCGGTTACAAGGATCTGATCGTTGAGGCGGGCGGAGCGAGGATGCCCATCACACAAGAGACGGGAGAATATTATTCCGACCAGGACGGAAGCAGCAGAAAAAGAGAAGATCTCTACATGAACGGAATGGGGATTTTTACCTTTGCGGTAAAGCGTGTCCCAGCCTTGCTTCAGAATGTCCTTACAGAACACGGCTGGGGTGAAGAAAACGTAGATTTATTTCTGCTTCATCAAGCCAATGCCTATATGGTGAAGTACATTTCAAAAAGAGCGAAAATTCCCGGTCACAAGCTGCCGGTCAATATTGATAAATATGGGAATACCAACGGATCGACCATTCCGTTTTTAATCTGTGATCTGTTCAGCGGCCAGTCGGGTAGAAGCAATCATGCTGTTCTGGCTGGTTTCGGTGTGGGCCTTTCCTGGGGTGCGGTGGCACTAACGATGAAAGACCTGGAAAGTGCCGATATTATTCATGTTAGAAAAGGCGGAGTTGAATGAAAAACTTCAGTGAATTGCGGAAAAATTTAAAAAAAGATGCTTCTGGATTACCTGCGGTACGGATGGCAATTACAGCGGACTGGTCTGTTCAAATGCTTTCCCAGGCGCTGCGGGGCCTTGGTTATGACAAAGGGTATGACGTTTGTATTTACGAAGCGGCAATCGACCAGATGGAGGCAGAACTGCTCAATCCCCAGTCGGAGCTATATGCCTTTCAACCGGATTTCATACTGTTTTTTCCTTCGGTAGAAAAACTGCAGAGCAAATTTTATGAAAAATCATCGAGAGACGGAAAGGGTTTCGCTGAGCAGGAGCTGGAGCGGCTCCAAGCTCTTTGGAGGGCGGCTGGTGAGTTTTCTAATGCGTCTATTTTATGCTGTAATTACTGTGAGTTGAATGACGGTATCCTAGGCAATTATGCGGCTGCTTACGAAGAAGCATTTTTGTTTTCAACAAGGTATTTAAATATGATTCTTTCTGAGGCAGCATCAGCTCAAAAAAACATGCACTTAATTGATATCTCATCCATTCAGAATCAATACGGAAGAAAGAACACCTTCGATGAACGTCTGTATTATCTATCCAAAACCGTGTTTTCCATAGAGATTTTACCGGCAGTTTCGGAACGGATCTTATCCTCAATGGAAACTTTAAAGGGAAGAATTAAGAAGTGCCTTGTTACCGACCTGGATAATACGATCTGGGGAGGAATTGTAGGTGATGACGGACTGGAAGGAATACAGATTGGCGAGCTTGGTATCGGAAAGGCATTCTCAGATCTTCAGCAATGGATGAAGGAGCTTTCCCGGAGAGGTATCGCAATAGCGGTTTGCAGTAAAAATGATGAAGATAAAGCAAAGGAACCTTTTGAAAAGCATCCTGATATGGTTCTGAAGGAAGAGGATATCTCCGTATTTATTGCCAACTGGGAGGATAAAGCCGCGAATATCCTTAAAATCAGAGAAACATTGAATATAGGCTTGGATGCGATTGTTTTCATCGATGATAATCCTTTCGAAAGAGAGCTGGTTCGGGAAATGCTTCCTGAAGTCATTGTGCCTGAACTGCCCAAGGATCCAGCTTTGTATCTTGCGGTGCTCCAAAGTCTGAATCTCTTTGAGACGGTTAATATATCCACCGAGGACAGGGAGCGAAGCCGGCTTTATCGGGAAGAGGCAAAAAGAGAGGCGGAGAGGTCCACGGGGGTCTCCTTTGAGGAGTATTTGGAAAGTCTGAATATGAAGGCGGAAATCAAACCCTTTGATGCTTATTCCATTCCCCGGGTGGCGCAGCTGACACAGCGTTCCAATCAGTTCAATCTTCGGACAAAACGGTATACAGAGCAGGATATCAAGCGGATGAGCGATGATATGGAGCAATACATGACCTGCAGTGTTTCTTTACAAGACAAATTTGGAGATTATGGCCTTGTCGGCGTAGTTATACTGAATAAAACCAATCCTGACACATGGTTTCTGGATACGCTGCTCATGAGCTGCCGTGTATTGAAACGCGGTGTAGAGGAATTTATTTTCAATCAAATAGCGGAGATGGCAATAGAGCGCAATATTCGCTATATCATCGGAGAATACCTGCCTACAGCAAAAAATAAGATGGTCGAAGATTTGCTGAGCCGTTTTGGCTTCTCTAAAACAGTGGGTAATCTTTGGATGCTAGAGACAGAGAAATACTCTGCTAAACAGACATTTGTTAAAAGAGGTTAAGATGAAGATACACCACATTGGATATTTGGTTAAGAATATAGAGGCGGCAATCGATGAATTCATTGCATTGGGGTACCAATTGACGGATGAAGTCTGCTGGGATGAGCGACGAGACATCGACCTTTGCTTTATGCGCAGCGGTTCCTATCTCATCGAATTGGTGATGCCTAAAAGTGAGCGTTCCGTAGTATGGAATCTTCTTAAAAAAAACGGAATCGGACCGTATCATATCTGCTATGAAACTGGAAGTTTGCCAGAAGCGCTGAATGAATTGAAGCTGAGAGGATATGTAGTGATCTCGGATCCTCTGGAGGCAGTGGGCATTTCAGGACGGACTGTTTGTTTTTTAACCGGGAGAAATGCAGGGATGATAGAATTAGTGGAGGTTTAAATGGATCGATCAGAAATATTAACAAAATTACAGGATATTTTCAGGGATTTTTTTGATAATCCCGAACTTAACTTGGAACCTGACACCGTGAGTGATGATATCGAAGAATGGGATTCCGTGGCGCATATTCAGCTTATCTTTGAGATTGAGGAGCAGTTTGGCGTTCAATTTGAAGCGGATGATATTCATCAGCTGAACAGCATCAGCATTTTGATCGACCGGATCATGGAGCTGAGTGAAAACTGAAGTCGGCTGAGAAAGGATAATAGAATGATGAGGGAAATACCTCTCAGCGTTCCCAATCTGAGCGCTGAGATTACTGATAATTTGAGGGAGTGCATAGAGACCGGATGGGTTTCCACCGGAGGGCGTTTCATCGGTGAATTTGAAAAAAAAGTTGCGGATTACGCCGGTGTAGCAGATGCTGTGTCAACGCAGAGCGGAACGGCAGGACTGCATTTGGCGCTGCAGGTCTTGGGCGTCAGACCGGGGGATGAAATTATTGTACCGACGCTGACCTTTATTGCTGCGGTCAATTCCGTAAAGTACGTGGGAGCAGAGCCGGTGTTCATGGACTGTGATGACAGTCTGTGCATCGATCCGGTTAAGCTGGAACAATTCTGCAGAAGCGAATGCAATCTTGAAGGCGGTTACCTGTATCACAGTACAACAGGAAAAAGGATACCTGCATTAATATTGGTTCATGTTTTCGGC
>JAQSXD010000195.1 GCA_029266295.1 Bacillota bacterium
AGATGAGGGATGTGCCGGAAGACGCCAGGATCATTACCATTGAGGGGGTAGGGACTGGGAATCGCCTTCACCCGATTCAGCTGGCGTGGGTTGTTCACGCCGCTGCACAATGTGGATTCTGTGCACCGGGCTTTATTATGTCTGCCAAGGCGTTGCTGGATCAGAACTTGAATCCCAGCAGAGAAGAAATCAAGGCGTGGTTCCAAGTCCATCATAATGTGTGCAGATGCGGCGGCGATGACCCGGCAGCAGATGCAGTACTGGATGCGGCAAAGCTGCTTCGGGGAGATATGACTACAGAAGAACTCTGGTCAAAATTAAAGAATCAAGCACATGGATCCGCCTATAACGGTGACAATGGTACGGCAGTGGCAAAGGTCACAGGCGTATGGGATTTTGGTGCGGATCTGGGGCTCAAGCTCCCGGAAGGTACACTTCATGCCAAGTTGGTTACGACTAAGGCAGATCAGGCAAGCATTCTTGCCATCGATACTTCTGAAGCAGAAGCAATGCCTGGTGTATACAAGGTTCTCACCTATAAGGATGTGCAGGGTACAAACTATATCAGCCAAGCCGCTTACGCCTCCGGCACAGGCAGAGATGGTGCCATCTTAAGCGATAAAAAAGCAGCCGCCAACGGAGATGCTGTGGCTATAGTACTGGCTTTCAAACCGAAGCTGGCGGAAGAAGCGGCTAAAAAGGTAAAGATTAAAGTGGAGGGTCTTACCGAGGGTGTGGCAGCAAGTGACGATGGTGCGAAACCTCTAGAGCCTAATACGGGATTTGCCTATCTGAATGAAAAAGGAAAGCTGATGATTCATACCAGGAATACAGATATTTCGTCCAGAGAATTGGCGGATAGCATTGGAATTTCACCGGATAAGCTAACGCTGGTACCAAGCCCTGCTGTGGGAATGGGTCAGGTCAAACCGTCAGCAGTTTCTTTGGAAGGCCTTCTTGGTGTAGCTGCATTATCTGTTAAAAAGCCGGTATACCTCGAGCTGTGATCGGGCGAACCGTGATCAGTAATGGGAAAGAACGTTTGATAGCAGCGCAGCTGGAACTGTTAAATATTTGATTATGGGAGGTGTAACGGTATCGCTTATGCGATGTCCGAAGTATCATGAGTAAAATTTTAATGATTTATCCAAAGAAGTGTAAAAACTGCGGAACCTGCGAGTCCGTCTGTTCCAACGCGGCAGTTAATGTAATCCATTTTGAAGAAGCGGTGATTTCAGTTCCCGTTATGTGCATGCAGTGTGAGGATGCAGCTTGCATGAAGGTTTGTCCAACGGGAGCAGTATACCGAGATGAGAACGGCGCTGTTATTACAGATCCGGGCAAATGTATCGGTTGTAAGATGTGCATCAGCTCCTGCCCCATGGGGAATATCCACTACAGCACAAGGCAAAAGAAAGTAATGAAATGCAACCTTTGCGATGGGAATCCAGATTGCGTGAAATACTGTCCCACAAGAGCCATTGAATATGTCGATGGTACGGTGTCCAACATGGAAAAGAAACGAGCAGTGGCGGAGAAGTTTCTGGAATTGTTTGAGGATCAGTAGGCAGAAATCCACCGGTTTCCACGCAGGCAGTTTCAAATTGATTTTATAAAAGGAGACAATCAGATGATTAGAAAAACCTTGTTTGTCAATGGAGTTGAGAGACATCTCATCGTGGACCCTGATGAATCCCTGCTGAATGTTCTGAGAAATCAACTCTTTCTGATAGGAACAAAATCCGGGTGCGGTGGAGAAGGCGAATGTGGTGCTTGTACCGTAATCTGGGACGGGAAAGCCGTCAGATCCTGCAATTATAAGATGGAACGAATACCGGACGGCGCTCAGATCGTCACCATCGAAGGTGTAGGAACAAAAGAATGCCTCCATCCGCTTCAGCTGTCATGGATGATTCATGGTGGCGCTCAATGCGGGTTCTGTACCCCCGGTTTTATCGTTTCAGCGAAAGCACTGCTAGACAAAAATCAGAGTCCCACCAGAGAAGAGGTTAGGGAATGGTTTCAGGTCAACCGCAACATCTGCAGGTGTACCGGCTACAAGCCGCTGGTGGACGCTGTCATGGATGCGGCCAGGCTTGTCCGCGGAGAAGTAACAAAAGAGGATCTGTGGCCCAAGCTGAAGGATGGCGTGAGCCTGATGGGCTCCAGTATGCCCAGACCCTCTGCACTGGCAAAGGTCACGGGAACCTGGGATTTCGGAGCAGATTCAGGACGGAAGCTTCCGGAGGGGGCCTTACATATCAAGCTGGTTCAGGCCAAGGTATCTCACGCAAACATCCTGAATATTGATCCCTCGGAAGCAGAAAAGATACCAGGGGTATATCAGGTAATCACATATAAGGATGTACCGGGAACCAACCGGATCAACGGTCTGGCGTTCCCCGCCAATAAGGGCAGCGGGAAAGAACGCCCCATTCTGAATGATAAGAAAATCTTCCAATATGGAGATGCCCTTGCCATGGTACTGGCGTATTCTCCTAAGATTGCAGAAGAAGCGGCTAAGAAAGTCAAGGTTGAGATTGAAGAACTGCCCGCCTATATGAACGCTTTGGATGCCATGGACGAGGATGCCATTGAGATCCATCCCGGTACGCCGAACGTATACTTCGAAAATCACAACATTAAGGGAGAGGAAGTAGAACCACTGCTCGAGGAGTTGCCATTTGTCGTCGAGGATGATTTTTATGTGGGCAGGCAGCCGCATCTTCCGCTGGAGCCGGATGTAGGCTATGCTTACATCGATGAGGAAGGAAAGCTGGTCATCCACTCCAAGAGTATCGGGCTGCAGCTGCACGCACTGATGGTAGCGGAAGGCATCGGTGTGCCACTGGATCAGTTGGTCATCGTACAGAATAACGCCGGAGGAACCTTTGGCTACAAATTCAGCCCGACCATGGAAGGCCTTCTGGGTGTAGCTGCAATGGTGACGAAAAAACCTGTATTCCTGGAATTCAATATGTATCAGCAGATCACCTATACCGGCAAACGCTCCCCGTTCTTTATCAATGTTAAGATGGGTGCTGATGAAAACGGTAAGATCAAGGCAATGGCCTCAGATTGGACAGTAGATCATGGTCCATATTGTGAATTTGGTGATCTTCTAACCATGAGAGCGCCCCAATTCATTGGAGCGGGCTACAATATTCCCAATATCCGGGGTAACGGCAGGACGGTTGCTACAAACCATGCTTGGGGTTCAGCGTTCCGGGGATACGGATCTCCCCAAAGTCTGTTTTCCTCAGAGGTTCTGGTGGATGAGCTTGCAGAGAAGGCAGGGATGGATCCGCTGGAGTTTCGATATTTGAACGTGTACCGTCAAGGGGATTCCACACCGACGGGGTGCGAACCCGATGTGATTGCGTTTCCACAAGCACTGGAAAAACTGAGACCGATCTATAAAAAGGCAAAGGAAAATGCAAAAGCAAAGAACGCCAGAAGCGGTGATTTGAAATACGGTGTCGGCATATCCCTTTTGGAATATGGCTGCGGACTGGATGGTGCTGATTCTTCGGAAGCCTGGGCAGAGATCACTGAAAAAGGAATCTCGGTCGGCAGCTGTTGGGAGGATCACGGACAGGGTGCAGACATGGGCTTTCTATCTGTGGCACATGAAGGTCTAAAACCTCTGGGAATTAAGCCTGAGCAAATTAGACTCGTCATGAATGACACGGAAAAAGCACCAAACAGCGGCCCCGCAGGCGGAAGCCGTTCCACTGTAATGACTGGAAATGCCACCCGCGTTGCCTGCGAAAATCTGGTTGCAGCGTTGAAAAAAGAAGACGGAACTTATCGAAGCTATCAGGAAATGATCGAGGAGGGACTCCCTACAAAATACATGGGAAGCTGGACCGCTCCCTGCACCGCATGCAGTGTAGAAACCGGGCAGGGGAATCCATTTCCGGTATATATGTATGGAGTGCTGCTGGCGGAAGTTTCAGTGGATACGATTTCCGGTAAGGTAAAAATTGAAAAGCTGACGCTGGTTTCCGACTGCGGACCCATTTTAAATAAACTGGTTTTGGAAGGACAGCTGTGGGGCGGTCTCACGCAAGGCATCGGCTTAGCGTTATCGGAGGATTTTGAGGATCTGAACAAGCATACCACATTGGTGAAATGCGGTATTCCTAGGATTATGGATGTACCGGACAACATGGAGATTATCCATCAGGAAACGCCGCGGCCTTACGGGCCCTTTGGTCTTGCCGGTTCAGGAGAGATGCCGCTTTCCGCACCCCATGCAGCAATCGTGAACGCAATCTACAATGCATGCGGCGTACGAATCACGAAACTCCCTGCTAGACCGGAAAAAATATTGGCCGCATTGTAAGGTAACCATGGGCTGCCGGGCAAGAGAAACGTTCGTAGAAGGCTGATGCTTGAGGCTGGTCTTTTCCGAAGGGCACAGCAGCCCATAATTATTATATTGACAATAATATTGTTATGGTAAATTCTTTGGAATGAATGAATCATGATTCATTCATTGGGTAGAAGTAACTTTTTATGCGGGAGGCGCTATGGAAACAAACCTTTTTGAAGCATGTGAAACCTGTCTGCAGGATGAACCTGCTGCCACAACAGCATGGTGTCCGGTCCATGTGGATGTAGCACTGCTATGCGGTGAAATGGAGAAGGGTGAATTCAAAAAGGCATACAAAGTACTGGAAAAGAGAATCCCCTTTGCGGGTATTATTGGAATGATCTGTGATCACCCTTGTGAGACAGTTTGCGTCAGAGCGCACCAGGATCAAGCGGTACAAATCCATGAATTGGAGCGGGCGGCGGTGGCTTATGGCAGGACGCCCTTAAAAAAAATCACATCTGCTCCGAAAAAGAGTGGAAAAATTGCCGTTGTCGGCGGCGGGATCAGTGGAATCACCGCCACCTTTGAGCTGGATAAACGGGGATTTCAGGTAACGATATTTGAGGCCGCCAGAAAGCTGGGCGGACGGATCTGGGACTATGAGGGCAGCTTGATTTCAAAAGAACTCATCGAAGAGGAACTCCAGATCATCAGTAGGATAGGGGTCAGGGTTGTTTATAACAGCAGCATCGGAACTGCAGAGTTAAAGAAACTGTCGCAGGAGTATGATGCCGTCTATCTTGGCACAGGACGATGGGAATCAGAGCTCTTCATCAATCAGGAAACCTTTCAGATCCTCGACTGGCCGGTCTTCGCCGGAGGTAGGCTTAGCGGGAAAGGAAAGTGTGCTGCTGGCAGAAGTAACGACTCCGTAATTGATTCGGTAAGCACAGCCAAGCGAGCGGCACTTTCCATCGAGCGATTTGTAAAAAAAATCTCTATGACCGCATCCAGAGAAAGCGAAGGCTCCTATCAGACACCGCTTTTGTATGATTTGGAAGATGTGATTCCCGAAAGAGCAACGATGAAAACCGGTGAGACTTACACCAGAGAGGAAGCAATCCAGGAAGCGGGACGATGCCTGAAATGCCGCTGTGCGACCTGTCTGAAAGCGTGCAGCCATTTGCAGCACTTCAACATCACGCCCAAAAGTTACGGCAGGCAGATCCAAATCAATGAAAGTGTAATCATGGGAACCCGCTATGCCAATCCGATGATCAATTCCTGTACCATGTGCGGATTATGTAAGGAACAATGCCCCTTGGGCATCGGAATGAAGGAACTGATCCGGGAAACAAGAGAGAGCATGGTGGAAAAGAGTAAGATGCCTCCTTCTGCCCACGATTTTGCTCTAAGAGACATGGAATTCAGCAACAGCAGCCAGTTTTATATGGTAAAGCCCCCGCCAGTTACGGCCACATCAGCCGAAAAAAAGGCAAAATACCTCTTCTATCCCGGATGCCAGCTTTCCGCTTCCTGTCCAGACTATGTGGAAAAGTCCTATCGCTATCTTCTTGAAAAGGAAACAGAGGGCGTTGGCCTTATGCTGGGCTGCTGCGGCGCTCCTGCGGACTGGGCGGGAAGAAAGGATATGATGGCTGAGAGCACCCAAAGATTTCGTAGGGTTTGGAATGAATTGGGTGAGCCGATCTTTATTCTGGCGTGCTCTAGCTGTATTGGGACCTTTGATCGGTATCTGCCGGAAATACCGTATTTGTCTTTGTGGGAGATCCTTGAGCAGCACGGACTTCCGGAAGAAGCTGTAAGCGGGAACGGCCATAAATTAAATGTTCATGATGCTTGCAGTACGAGAAACAACCAGGCAGTCCATGAGTCGGTGCGAAAGATCGCCTCTGAGCTGGGCTATAAAATAGAAGAACTCCATTATTCGAAATCGAAGGCGAAGTGCTGCGGCTATGGCGGGTTGGTATATTTTGCGAACCGGGAGCAAGCGGAACAATTTGCTGAAGAACGTATCCGGGAAAGTGGTGAGGACCTGCTGGTCTACTGTGCGATGTGCAAGGATCTTTTTATCGAAAAGGGAAAGCGAACCTTTCATATCCTGGATCTGATTTTCGGAGAAGCATCCGGTGCTGAAGCGCTGAGAGCCATGCCCAATTTGTCTGATCGGCATGAAAACAGAGTAGCGCTGAAACGAAAACTACTGCGGGAGCTATGGGGAGAAAACGAAATGGAGGACTTGAAGCAGCGCAATGAATGGAATCTCCAGATTCCGCAGGAAATCTGGGAGCGCATGGAAAAGAGGCATATCCTTCTTGAGGATATCAAAAAGGTGATTGAACATGCCAGAACCACGGGTGAGCGCTTCTATAATCCCGAGGATGAAAGCTATCTTGCCAGCTGCAGGATCAAATATGTAACCTATTGGGTCAGGTTTGCAGAAAAAGAAGATGGAATCCATGTCCTCAGCGTATACAGTCATCGAATGGAAGTTATAAAAGAATAGAACGGCGCCCTTTCATGACGCCGGTTTAAGGGGGCGGAACAATGGAGAACGAACAAAGGATCAAGGAGATCATCATGAAA
>JAQSXD010000196.1 GCA_029266295.1 Bacillota bacterium
TCGAAACTGGTTCTAATCCAGAGAGCAAAGGAACTAGACGTGCCGATCATCAGCTGTATGGGTGCGGGAAATAAGCTGGATCCTACAAAATTGGAAGTTGCAGATCTTTCGAAGACTTCCATGTGTCCTCTCGCGAAAGTTATGCGCACGGAACTGCGAAGGAGAGGCATTAAGCATCTGAAAGTGGTCTATTCAAAGGAGCCGCCCCTCACGCCGATCGAGGACGAAAATAACAGCTGTAAAAACCATTGTATTTGTCCGCCTGACACAGCAAGAAAATGCACGATCCGGAGACAGGTTCCCGGCAGTGTTGCATTTGTACCTTCTGTAGCAGGGTTGATCCTTGCAGGAGAAGTGATCAAGGATTTGGCTTTGCCTGGCAAAGAGGAGAATTAGTTCATCCTATTTTTCGTCATCGCCCTTCCATCCCTGAAAAAAGAGTAATATCGGAGTTGTTGTTGAATAAACTGTAGGGACTGAAAGTGTTTATCAACATTTGGCATCGGGTTACCGATGCTGAGAATGCACGATAAGGAAACAAGGATGGATAAAGGGGGAAAAGCGATGGAGGGCATGGAAGAAAAGGGACTGGAGACGAACTGCGCGTTATTGATTGGAGTTGTTCTGTCTCCACCTGCCATTAGCCATAAATCTTATGGGGAAACATTTTACAGCTTTTCTGTGGGTGTTGACAGAAAGAGCGGCTATCAGGATGTCATTCAAATCATTGTGTCCGAAAGGCTTATTTGGAATCTGGAATTTCAACCGGGAGATTTTGTTGAGATACTGGGGCAGATCAGGACCTATAATGAAGAGCAGGATGGGAGAAATAAACTAAACGTTGTCATTTTTGCAAGGGATTTTAAGCGCTGTGATGAAAGCCTGAGATTGGAGCATGAAAATAGGATCAATCTGGAAGGATTTATTTGCAAGAAACCCATTGGCCGCATCTCGCCCCTTGGCCGGGAAATCTGCGATATTATGCTTGCGGTCAATCGGATGTATAACAAATCGGACTACATACCGTGTATTGCATGGGGAAGAAATGCAGGCTATGCCAGCAATCTTTCTGTTGGAACGAAAATTTCTATCACAGGAAGGATCCAAAGCCGTGAATATCGAAAACGGGATAACGACGGCAATACCTGGGTGAAAACCGCTTATGAAGTATCTATTTTAAAGCTGGAAGCCCTTTTAGAGGAATAGGGAGCGGGACCTGTTCCATTGCCGTTCATGATGATAGCAAAATGATATTGAAATTGACTGCCTTTGCCGGCAGTCTTTTTGTTTGGTTATATAATGGATGCGTTTTGGATATATTTGGATTGTTTTGGATTGTATAATGTATATTTGATGGTGATGTATTGCAAATGAAAAACAAAAGGAATACTATGGCTACGGTACATCTTGTGAAAGGAGATTTGCATAATATGAAGTATATGTATTGGCTGCTGATTTTCATCCCGATCACACTTGTCGCACGATTTGGGCTGCAGTTAAACGACGGACTTGTTTTTTTATTTTGTTGTTTCGGAGTTGTTCCTCTGGCTGCAGTCCTTGGAGATTCCACCGAACAGATCAGCTTTTATACCGGTCCGAAAATAGGGGGCTTTTTAAATGCTACGATGGGCAATGTGCCTGAGCTTTTAATCTGCGGCTTTGCTGTTCAAGCAGGAATGTATTCTCTGGTTCTTGCCAGCCTGGCAGGGTCAATCTTAGGAAACATTCTTCTTGTAATGGGAATGAGTATTTTTATTGGAGGGTTGAAATTTAAGTTTTTACCTTTTAATAAGAATATTACGCACAATAACTTTACCTTACTGGGCTTTGCCGCATTCAGTATCGTTGTTCCATTCTTTTTTAAACACTCGGGAGGGGAAGGAATTACGGAGCTGTCGCTGTCAAATTTCAGTTTGGCTCTGGCGATCATTATGGTCGTTCTGTATGTGCTTGGTCTGATCTTTTCCCTGATCACTCATCGGGATATCTTTGACGATGAAGATGAAGATGAGGATGGCGAAAAGGAAATGCCAGCATGGTCGTTTAAAAAAAGCCTGTCTATCATGATTGGTGCCACCATTTGCGTTGCAGTCATGAGTGAAATCCTCGTCAAAACCGTGGAAGGTGCAGCGGAACAGTTTGGACTTGGCGAAGCGTTTATCGGAATCATTTTAATTCCAATCTTGGGTAACGTAGCAGAACATGCATCTGCTATCTTGATGGCCATTAAAGGAAAGCTGAACATCAGTATTGAGATAGCTGTTGGCTCCAGTATGCAGATCGCAATGTTTGTAACACCGCTGATGGTAATTTTGAGTGCGTTACTTGGAAATACCATGGAGTATGTATATACTCCCATGGAACTATTGGGAATCATCATCAGCATCGTGATTGCCGCCACGGTATTCATGGATCACAAAGTAAACTGGCTGGAGGGTGCAGAGCTGATTGCAGCTTACATCATCCTGGGCGGTGCCTTCCTGGTATTTGGCATCGGCTGAACCTGAACGCTCCATCTGACAAAAATATAAAATAATCAGTTTCGGTCAAAGAAGCCTTCGAGCTATGATGAAATCAACGGGTTGGGAATCAAAATCTCAAACCGTAGAAAGAATCAATGGCTTGGGGGCTTCATCAACTTTGACCGCTTTTTTTTGCAGAGCATACCGACATATTTGCGTAAGAATTGCATTCACAGGTATAATGTGTTATATTTTAACTAATAGTATAACGAGGAAAATGTCCCTTTGTGTGCATGCGTTATCAAGCAGAAACTGCTGGAACAAGTGGCGTAGCCACTTTTTTAATTAGAAAACTTTAAATAACTAAGGAGGTTTTTCCCAGTGAAAATCGTAGTAGATGGTATGGGCGGTGACAACGCGCCTGCGGAAATCGTAAAGGGTGCGGTAGAAGCTTCGGCTCAGACATTGCATGAAATCATTCTTGTGGGAGACGAAACGAAGATAATCAACGAACTATCAAAATATAAATACAATAAAGACCAAATTAAAGTGGTACATGCCAGTGAGGTTATTACAAATGAAGATGCACCTGTAAAAGCGGTGCGGACGAAAACAGATTCGTCCATGGTAAAGGGGATTAATCTGATCAAGAGCGGAGATGCAGATCTTTTCATTTCAGCAGGAAATACAGGAGCAATTATGGCAGCTGGTCTGTTTATTCTGGGCAGAATCCAGGGGATTGACAGGCCCGCCATCGCAAGCACCTATCCCATTCTAGGAAAGGGTGTATCCCTACTTGTGGATTCAGGTGCAAATGCAGAGTGCAAACCCAACAATCTCCTTGAGTTTGCAGCGATGGGAAGTATCTACATGGAGAAAGTACTAAATATTAAAAAGCCTGCAGTTGGTCTGGTCAACATTGGAACGGAGGAGACGAAAGGAACTACAGTATTAAAAGCTACCTACGAACTCCTTTCAAAAAGCAGCCTCAATTTTATTGGTAATATTGAAGCGAGAGATATTCCCAAGGGGGCATGCGACGTAGTGGTTTGCGATGGTTTTGTAGGGAATGTCATCTTGAAGCTTACAGAGGGTCTGGCATGGAATATCCTAAAACTGATCAAGAATAAGTTTACTGAGGGTATGCTGCCGAAGGTAGGAGCGCTGCTGCTGGCTGGCAAGCTCAAGGAGCTGAAATCAGAGTTTGACTACTCTGAATATGGTGGGGCTCCGATCCTTGGTGTTAAGGGTGCAGTGGTAAAGATGCACGGATCATCCAATGCCAACGCAGTCAAAAACACAATCATAAAGGGAATACCCTATGCGGAAACGAATGTGGTTCAGATAATACAAAATTCAGTACTTGAACTGGAGGAAATAATAATCAGTGAATGAGTTAGAATTTCAGAAGATAATTCAATATGAATTTAAGAATATCAATCACTTGAAAAATGCTTTGACACATAGCTCTTATCTGAATGAGGGGAAAGCTGTCCAAACTGGAAATAATGAACGCTTGGAGTTTCTTGGTGATGCCATTCTTGATGCAGTCATCAGTGATCATCTCTACCGGAGGCTGGAACATGTTGAGGAGGGAGAATTAACGAAGCTGAGAGCCGTAATCGTTTGCGAGCGGTCTCTGGCCTCCTGTGGAATGAGTGTGGGGATCGGTAAATACCTTCAACTCGGTAGGGGGGAAGAAAACAGCGGAGGACGGCAGCGAAACTCCATATTGGCGGATGCAATGGAAGCGGTCATCGGGGCGGTTTATTTGGACGGCGGTTGGGATTCAGTGAAGGATTATGTGATTCGCATGCTTTCCAGTCTCATTGAGGATGCTGTATCCGGTAAGCTTCACATGGACTATAAAACTGCAATACAGGAGAAGCTTCAGGCCAACGGCGAAGCGGAAATCAACTATGTAATAGAAAAAGAAGAAGGCCCTGACCATGATAAGACCTTTTACGCCAACCTGATCTTCCAGGGCAGTGTCCTCGGCAGCGGATCCGGACGAAGCAAGAAAGAGGCAGAGCAGCACGCTGCAAAACAAGCATTGGAACGAGGTGGAGATATTGTACTTTAAAAGAATCGAAATGCATGGCTTCAAGTCCTTTGCCGATCCTGTCAGCATAGAATTTCATGAGGGAATCACTTGTATCGTAGGACCTAATGGAAGCGGCAAGAGCAATATCTCTGATGCAATCCGATGGGTTCTTGGTGAGCAGAGTCCCAAAATGCTGAGAGGCGGCAAAATGGAAGAGGTCATCTTTGCGGGAACGGCAAGCAGAAAGTCCCGAGGGATGGCAGAAGTCACGTTGGTCATCGATAACAGTAAAGGAATTCTTCCCATCGACTACGCCGAGGTAGCAATTACGAGAAGAATGTACCGGTCAGGTGAAAGCGAATATTCCATCAACAACAATCATTGCAGGCTGAGGGATATTCGGGAGCTGATTATGGATACTGGGATTGGAGTGGATGGTTATTCCCTGATCGGACAAGGGAAAATAGCTGACATTGTAAGCAATAAGCCGGAAAGCAGAAGAGAGATCTTTGAGGAAGCCGCCGGAATCGTGAAATATCGGACAAAGAAAATGGAGTCTGAGCGAAAGCTGGAAGCATCCACGGGCAATTTGGAACGGGTCAATGACATCATTTCAGAGATTGAATCCCGGATCGGGAAGCTTAAGAATGACAGTGAAAAAGCGAGGGAATATCTGATTCTCCGTGACAGATACAAGGAACTTGAAATCAATGTTACACTGAAAAATATCGAGAATATTGAGCTCAAGAATGAATACATAAAAGATGATCTAGCAGAACTTGCAAGTCAGATCGAGGAATTGAAGGAGGATAAAGCCTCCATCGATACAGAACTGACGGAATATAGAAATAGAAACGAGGAGCTTGGAAGACTTGGAAATGAAACAAGGGATAAGCTTCTTATTAGTGTCGAAAAAATTAATGAACTTGTGAATCAAAACCAGTTGAATCGAGAAAAACTGGCTACAATTGATAAGGATATCGACAGGCTGAAGGATGAAATCGCAGTCATCGACAGCAAACTGGAAAAGGAAGCTGAATCAGAGACAACACTTCAAACTGACAAGGACAAACTTTATGAAGAATTATCCATTCTTAAAAATGACCTTGACCAGCGCCTAAAGAAACAGGCAGAGCTGTCAGCTGGCATCAGTGATGATGCCGCAGCCATCGATCAACAGAAAAACAGGATTTATGAGCTTCACAGCAGCATCAGCAGTAAAAACAGTGAGATTAACAGCCTTCTCAGTCTTCAGGGGACGTTGGAAAAACGAAGAGAGCAAGTTCTTGCAGACAGAGAATCCGCTGAGGTGATGCGCAATGATCTGGCGGAACGTCGTTCTCGAGCTACTCAGGAACTAACGGTCCTAAAGGATGAATTTCGTAAGGCTACCGAGCAGCGGCAGGAACACATCTGCAGGCATAATGAGAGAATCCTTCGGGAAAAGAGTCTTGCAAAAGAACTGGAAGAGCTGAGGATATCCATCGGTCAAATTTCTACCAGAAAAAAAATGATCGAAGAAATGGAAAGCTCCTATGAGGGATATAATAATGCTGTAAAATTCATTATGAGATCCAAGCTTCCCGGCATCAACGGCGTTGTGGCAGAACTCATCGAGGTTCCCCAGGGCTATGAGACAGCAATTGAAACTGCACTGGGAGCAGCATTACAAAACATCGTCTGCGAAGACGATCACAGTGCGCAGACCGCCATCAGCGCGCTGAAGGCCAATAAAGCGGGCAGGCTGACCTTCCTGCCGATCAAGAGCATGCGGGATTCCAGTCCAAGCTATGACCAGAGGCTAAAAAATTCAGAAGGCTTCAAGGGTTTTGGCGTGCAGTGCATCAAGTTTGATGAAAAGTACCGGAAAGTTATGGAATATCTTCTGGGAAGGGTAATCATCGTTGATTCGCTGGATCATGCTGTTCGGCTTTCGAAGAATACGACAGGAGGAGGCCTTCGTTTTGTAACGCTGGAGGGTGAAGTAATCAATTCCGGTGGTGCGATTACAGGCGGAACCTTTCGCAACAATACCTCTAATCTGCTGGAAAGAAAAGCTGAGATCAAGCAGCTGGGAGAGAAACTTAACAGCATGGAACTGTCAAAGAACCGGGGCAGCAATGAATTAGAGGAACTACGGGCTGCAATTGCATCGGGTCAGGATACGTTACAAAGGCTGGACCTCGAGCACAGGGAAAAAGAGATGGAGCTCCTGAACAAGGAAAATTCAGCTGCGGCCATGTCTGGGCAGCTTTCCGAGCTGGAAATTGCAGAGGAAAAAAGTCGGAAAGAACTGGAGAACATCGACAGTGAAAAAAGCGCTTCGGAGTCGATGATCAATGAAATCAGAACAACAGTACAGCAGGCGAGTGAGGACATTGCTGAAATAGAGAAGATCACTGATACCG
>JAQSXD010000197.1 GCA_029266295.1 Bacillota bacterium
ACAGTGGTTCATACGACAGCAGGCTTTATTGCATTGGCCGGCTTGATTGCTGTTGGGAAGAGGAACAAACCAAAGAACAGCAGATCCAATATTCCGTTTGCTGCACTGGGGGTCTTTATTTTATGGTTTGCCTGGTTTGGTTTCAACGGAGGAAGCATCCTTTCATTCAACGATAAAGTAGGGCTCATACTTCTCAATACAAACCTTGCAGCCGCCTCTGGAATGGCAGGTGCTTTAGCAGTCAATCTGCTGCTGTCCCGGAACGGGGGATATCTGATTTCAATCTTCAACGGAACCTTAGGCGGGCTGGTTGCCATAACTGCCGCTTCCTATTATCTTGAACCCATGTCTGCACTGATCATCGGATTGCTCTCGGGAATGGCAGTGGATCTTTCCAGTTATCTTCTGGATAAAGCCGGTATCGATGATGCGGTGGGAGCGGTACCCATCCACCTGTTTGGCGGGATCGCCGGAACCCTTTTGTTACCTTTTTTCATGAAAGCAGAGATGCTGCATACTTCAGACAGGCTGAGCCAATTTCTTGTCCAACTGCTTGGTCTTGGCGTCAACTTTTGCTGGGCGTTCGGCATGTCGTATTTGATGTTTCGCCTCATAGACAAGACGGTGGGTCTTCGCATAACAGCGGAGGAGGAGGAAAAAGGGCTGAATATTGTAGAATTTGCAGATATCTATTCCTGGGAAAAGTATATGGAAATCAGTGGTTACGAGAAAGAGATTCAAGACAAAAACGATCTGCTGAGAAAACAAGCCCGGCTCCTTGCGGTGACAGAGGAGCAGGAAAAGACCAAGCTTGCAAGAGATCTTCATGACGGCGTAGGGCAAAGTCTCGCAGCGTTGAAGCTCATACTGGGTATGACAAAAAAACAGCTGGAATCATCCGTACAGGATGAGCAGCAGCGCGGAAATACCGATGACAAGCGACGTCGAAGTGTCCTTCAAAATACGGATAAGGCGGTGGTTTTGACGGAGAATTCGATCTCGGAGATCAGAAATGTACTCAATAATCTCAAACCAAAACCGCTGGCTGAGAATGGCCTGGAGGGAGGCCTGACGGCAATGACCGAGGATATCAATCATACGGGAACGCTGACCTGCTCGCTGGTCATACAAAGACCGATTCCTCACTTCGACGAGACGGTTACTTTGAACATCTACCGTGTCATACAGGAAGCATTGACCAATGTGGTCAAGCATGCTGATGCCAAAACCGTTCAAATTATAGCTGGTGCAAAGTCTTCGGGCGCTTACGATGGCAGTGCAGGGTCTGAACTATATGCCTTTCATATTCAGGATGACGGAATCGGATTTGAAGCAAATAAGAACGATTTCGGTGTAGGAATTCCATCCATGGCAGACCGGATCAAGATGCTGGGAGGGAAGTTCAGGATTGACAGTACAGCGGGAAAGGGAACCAGAATTATCGTGGAGGTGCCGGTTGCAGATGCGTGATAAAATCAAGATCTATCTGGCGGATGATCATAAAATCCTTCGAGAATCCCTGAATATCCTTCTAGGCCAGGAGGAGAACATCCTTGTAGTGGGAGAGGCAGATGACGGGCTGACGGTGGAGGAAGGAATCAGAACTGCAGGAGCAGATGTCCTGATCCTTGACATCTCCATGCCAAAACGGAGCGGGCTGGATGTGGCAAAAAATCTTATGAGACAATACCCCGATCTTAAGATTATCTTTCTAACCATGCACAAAAGCGAAGAGATTGTTGCCGAGGCCTTCGAAAGCGGCGCAAAGGGGTATGTGCTAAAGGAAAATGCGTTTGAGGAGCTGATCAAGGCGATTCATACTGTACAAAAGGGTAAGATCTTCGTTTCCTCAGAGCTTTCCCCGATCCTCCTGCACGGATTTTTGTCCAACGAGCGGCGGGGAAGCGATTTGTCTCTACGAGAACGGGAAATTTTGAAACTGCTGGCGGAGGGTTACAGCAATAAGGAAATCTCCGATATGCTTATGATCTCCATCAAAACAGTAGAGACTCATCGGGCTAACATTATGCGGAAGAATAACTTCAAGAATATCACGGAACTGGTTCTTTACGCAGCCAGAAATCATCTCATCGAAATCTAAAGGATTTTCCTGATTAAAATAAGGGTTTTGCGGTATTTCCACAGAACCCTTATTTTTTTATGATGAAGATGAATTCATAATCTGCGGAGATGCTGATTAACTTAGGGCGATAAGGGTAACCTTTCAAACCTGTTCGGCCCCTTCTTGACCGGCATTCCCTATTCAAATAAGAGGAAGGAAGTGACTGAAATGATCAACAGCGGTGATACAGCATTTATTATTATATGCGCTGCTTTGGTATGCCTGATGACGCCTGGTCTCGCATTCTTCTATGGCGGACTGGTTTCACGAAAAAACGTATTGACCATCATGATGCAGAGTTTTATCTCTATGGGGGTGGTAACGATTATATGGGTTCTGGTTGGTTTTTCTCTGACCTTTGGCCCGGACATCGGTGGTATCATAGGTGGCCTCAAGTATGCCATGCTTCAGGGGGTGGGAATGGCACCCAATGAAACCTATGGCTCCACGATTCCGTTTTTAACCTTTTTCAGTTATCAGCAGATGTTTGCCATCATAACACCTGCATTGATAACGGGAGCCTTTGCCGATCGGGTTAACTTCAAAAGTTATCTGATTTTCCTTGTGGCATGGAGCTTTTTAATCTATATTCCACTTGCACATTGGGTTTGGGGCGGAGGCTTTCTCCAGCAACTTGGTGTTGTCGACTTTGCAGGAGGTATTGTTGTCCACGCCAGCGCGGGTCTTGCTGCATTGGCATCGGTTCTGTTTGTCGGCAAGAGAAATCTTACAGATGACCAGAAGGAACCTCATAATATCACCTATGTGGCTTTAGGCACTGGTCTGCTCTGGTTTGGCTGGTTTGGCTTTAATGCCGGCGGCGCGCTGGGAGCGAATGCAGTTGCATCTGTAGCCTTTATTAACACTGACATTGCTGCATCTGTGGCAATGATCACCTGGCTTGCGATTTCCTGGAAGCGAGATAAAAAACCCAGCTTTGTGGGTGCGCTGACTGGTGCGGTGGCAGGCTTGGCTACGATTACGCCGGCAGCCGGCTTTGTTGAACCTTGGGCAGCCGTCATCATCGGTCTGGTATCTGGAATTGTCTGCTATTATGCGGTACTGCTCCGTATCAAGCTTGACTGGGATGATGCCCTTGATGTATGGGGAGTTCATGGTGTAGGAGGAATACTGGGCAGCATTTTGGTAGGAGTTTTCGCTGTAGAATCCGTCAACGGAACCAGCGGGCTCATCGCCGGAAATGTGCATCAGTTCCTTGTACAGCTTGCAGGTGTTCTGATTGCATCGGTGTATGCGTTTGTAGTAACTTATCTGATCCTAAAAGTTACCAACCACTTTGTACCGGTTAGAGTAACCCCGGATGAGGAAAAAGAGGGTCTGGACGTATCGATTCATAAAGAGGTTGCTTATCATATCTAAGGAAGCGCTGATTTTGTTGAAGTGTGCGCAGATGGTCGAGGGAATTTTTCGATTGGCACACTGATCGAAAAAATAGAATAAAACGGCAAAGAAAAAGTATGCGTTGATGCGCATACTTTTTCTTTGTCCAACATAAATATCATATATGAAATTTAATAGAGACAAGTCCTAACTCTATAAAGTAAGGACTGGAAGAGAAAAACAGAAACAGATAAGGGGGATGAAAACGATGATAAGCACACAAGATCTGAAAAATAAAGAGGTTATCAACATCTATGACGGGAAAAGTCTGGGCTATGTTTATGATATTGAGGTAAATCTTGAAAAGGGTACCATAGAGGGCATTATCGTACCTGCGCAGAGGAGCTTTTTTAGCTTTTTTGGCAGGGGCGACAATGATTATATCATTAAATGGAAAGACATCAAACGGATCGGAGATGATGTTATACTCGTTGATGTGGCCGGTATCTTCGATACGGAAGAAACCTATGATCGAAGCTACATGACCAATATTAATGGCTATGGAAAGACGGACAGAGGCGGGGATCAAGAGGGGGAATGAAGGGCCGTAAGTAGGCTAAGAATCAGAAATAACTTGCATGGGGCACAAGATATGGGTAAAATAGAGCAAAGGTAATATAGCTATTGTGTAAGATGAAGCTATTATCATGTAATGGAGGATAGAAGATGAGATGCCCGTTTTGTGAAAATCCTGATACCAGAGTAATAGACTCAAGACCAACGGAAGAGGGACATGCCATTCGCCGCAGGAGGGAATGTGACAGCTGCAGCAAACGTTTCACCACCTATGAGAAGGTGGAGGAAATGATCTTTATGGTGATAAAAAAAGACGGAAGCCGAGAGGCTTTTGATAGAAATAAAGTGATGAACGGCATTATAAAAGCCTGTGAAAAAAGACCGGTTTCCATTGCCTCTATCGAGAGAATTGTTGAAGAGATCGAACGCGGGCTAAACAACATGATGGAAAAGGAAGTGGAGAGCAAGTTGATCGGCGAGGTCATCATGGAGCACCTTAAGGGCTTGGATGAAGTAGCCTATGTGCGGTTTGCTTCTGTGTACCGGCAGTTTAAAGATGTAAATACTTTTATTGCAGAAATCGAGAAGCTTCTCGGAAGGGATAAGCTCAATGACAGATAAGATTAGCATCGCCATTGATGGTCCCTCCGGTGCAGGAAAGAGCACCATTGCCAAAAATGTTGCCAGGATTCTTAGAATGGATTACATTGATACCGGTGCAATGTACAGAGCCATCGGATACAAAATACGAAAAAACAACATTACAATAGACGATCTGGAGGCATTAAGGCACATGCTTAGGGACACAGAGATTGATTTTGCCGACGGCAATATTATCCTTGACGGAACGGTTATCAATGAAAGGATCAGAACCCCTGAAATATCTAAGATCGCATCGGATGCTTCTGCCGTAGCTGAGGTTCGGGAAAAACTGGTGGCTTTGCAGCGAAACATGGCTCAGCGAAAGAGTGTTGTAATGGATGGCAGGGACATCGGCACAAATGTACTTAAGGATGCAGAATTCAAGTTTTACGTGACCGCCTCCACGGCTGAACGGGCGCGCAGAAGGTGGCTTGAACTTGCAGAAAAAGGTGAGACCATTGATCTGAAACAGGTGGAAGCAGACATCATACAGAGGGATTACAACGATTCTACGAGAAAGCTCAACCCTTTGAGGAAAGCGGAAGATGCTGTGGAACTGGATACGACAGGTCTGACAATCGAAGAAGTGACACAAAGAATATTGGAGGTTATAAAATGGCAATCGTAAGACCCTTTCGTGGGATACGTCCGGCCGGTGCGCTGGCTGATAAAATGATATCGCTGCCCTATGATGTGATGAATCGAGATGAAGCAGCGAAAATGGCTGAGGGAAATCCCTACAGCTTTTTGCATATCTGTAGATCGGAAATAGACCTTCCTGAGGTGGAGAACCCGTATTCGGAAGAGGTTTACACAAAAGCAAAATCAAATATAGAAACCTATTTAAAGGACGGAGTTCTGCTCAGAGACGAAGAACCGTTCCTTTATATTTATAAGCAGGTTATGGATGGGCGTGCCCAGACAGGAATCGTTGGCTGTGTGTCTATTGATGAATATCTGAACAATACCATAAAAAAGCATGAATTCACCAGAGTGGAAAAAGAAATCGACAGGATTAATCATTTTGACCATTGCAACACCAATACAGAACCGGTGTTTCTGACGTACAGAGATGATAAGAGACTTCGTGCGCTCATCGAAGGCTGGATGAGCAGCAATGCGCCGGAATATGACTTTGTTACTGATGATGGAATCGGTCATACCTTGTGGGTCATTTCCGACCGGTCTTTGGTGGATGCCTTGACAACGCTGTTTGGAGAAACGGATGCGCTTTATATTGCAGACGGTCATCATCGGTCGGCTTCAGCCGTAAAAGTAGGTCAGAAGCGCAGAAAAGAGCATCCTGACTATACGGGAGAAGAAGAGTTCAACTTTTTTATGGCAGTGATCTTCCCAGATTCTGATCTGAAAATTTTTGACTATAACCGTGTGGTAAAAGATCTGAACGGACTTTCGGAAGAAGATTTTCTGAATAAAATTTCTGATAAATTCGATGTGTTACCTGTTGCTGAAGGCCCATACAGACCGGAAGGAAAGCATATCTTTGGAATGTATCTGAAGGATCGATGGTATAAGGTCTCTGCTAAGTCTGAGATTATCTGTGAAGAAGACGTGATTCAATGTCTGGATGTATCTATTTTGCAGGATCATCTGCTGGATCCGATTCTGGGTATTAAAGATCCCAGAACCGATAAGAGAATTGATTTTGTAGGCGGAATCAGAGGACTGAAGGAGCTTGAACGCAGAGTTTCGCTGGATATGACGGTAGCCTTTGCCCTTCATCCGGTATCAATCGCGGACCTGCTGGCGGTATCCGATCAGGATATGGTCATGCCGCCCAAGTCTACGTGGTTTGAACCGAAATTGGGCAGTGGGTTGTTTATGCACGAACTCTACTAAAGTATTTTCACAGAAACCGCCGACTTTTGAGATGCTGCGCATAAAAGTCGGTGATAAGGGTTACGGTTTCTTTAGAAAACACTTTAGTAATCCGTAGGATCAACTGGATTGAATTGATAAACGGGTTGGGACGGTTTCTACGGGAAGCCCTGTGTCCCTTACACAATCAAGCGGCAGAAATAACCACAGGCTTTGATGTTGTGAGGATGCTGCGCATAAAAGTCGGTGTTGTGAATAGAAGTATAAAAACCCCCTGACGATGGAAAAATAGTCTCAGGGGGTATTTTTATGAAACGAAGATTATGGGCGGTATCGATCTGCTTTGTCTTACTGTTGCTGGGATTGATCGGCAGGTTGA
>JAQSXD010000198.1 GCA_029266295.1 Bacillota bacterium
AATATATATGAAACAGATTCAATTTTCAACAAAATATCTCTTGTATACATTATATTTTGAGACGCTGCTCCTTAGTGGCTCAGCGTTTCGGCCCTCTGCCGGATCTGGAGTTCTTCCTCATCGGTGGTCTCATCCATCACAATACCGTGGGGTCTCTTACGTTTTGTATCCGGCTCTACGCAAACAAAGGTGAGGTATCCGTCTACGTGTGTTGTACCGTGGATTTCAGACATAACCTTAACATATACGGTGATGCTGGTGGTTCCAACCTTGGCAACCCTTGAGTAAAATGTAATGATGTCACCCTTTTGCACCGGTCTTGTAAATGTAAAGCCGTGTATATTCACACAAAGTACATCCTGAGGTCTTCCGTGCTGCGATGCGGCGGCAACAAAGGCTGCCTCCACAAGCCACTCTGCGGAACGCCCTGCGAACAAAGTTCCGTGGTGATTTAAATCCTCTGATTTCACCAGGTGTGATATTTTATAGTATTTCATTTTTGTACTTCCTTTCTTTTCTACAATTTTCTGAGCTACTGTTATTTTTTGATCGACAGCTATTATTTCTTGATTTGCTGTATGTTCTTCATGGGCACTTGCTTTTTCGATTGCCGTCACTTCTTGATCGACAGCCGTGACTGTCGTTTCTTTTGCCGGACCCTTTTGTTCGGGCTTTTTCCTCTTTGCGTAGGAGTCTGTGGTTTGTTTCTTGCTCAAATCTTATCCTTTCTTATACTGTTTTCAAATAAAAACATCGTATTAGAACAATTTCTCTGCTGCCTGGATCATTTGGTATCTGCTGTTCTTATCCGGAGGAATATCTCCGCGAACTAAAAGGATAAGATCATCTTCTTCAATGTATGTTACACCTGCAATCTGTTGGTAGAATTCCCCTCCAGCCATCGCCTTATTCATATACAGAACCACCGGCTGTTTTAATCTGGTAATCCGCGGTCCATTTCTGATTAAGTTGGTGTCTGCCATAATTAAATTTCGCGTCCCGCCCAGGACGATGCTGATATCTTTCTGATTGTCCATTGATACGGAAGCTGCACCGAGGCGCTTTACTGCGGTGCTCAGTGGCAGTAATAGATTCCCGCTTCGATTTTGCTGCACAGGCAGAATCTCATCACCGTTCATAAACGTATCTGCTTTACCCTGAAAGTAGAATAAATATTCCCCCTTCTTTGCAATCAATGCTTTCTCCATGACCTCCCGAAGTTCCTCCGTTAGATCGGATTTCGACAGAATAGAGTCGAAGTCTTTCCCATTTTTTATTGATTCCAGCCGATATTCAAATTTTTTATGTAAGATCCGAAGTCCCTCAGAATCTTTCCAAAGCAGATATTCTAGTTTGGTTTCTGATTCTGGAGGATTGCCTGTTGCTTGTCCTGCTCCGTAATTTTGCAGATTGGTCTTCCTGTGGCGGATATCCACGATCAGCTTATGCTTGCCCTCAGATAGCGCAAGCAGATCAGTGGTCGATGCCGCAGTAGCTGAATGATCCAGATAGAATGTACCGGTATCTTCCGCTTTCAGCCCATATATCGTTATGGATTCCAGTTCTTTGATTCTCTCATCTGTCAATTTTCTAAGCGCACCGTTTTCTGAAACCGCCAGATAGTATTCCCTTTCAACTCCCTCGAACTCTGCAGGAAGAAGTGTTCCCGAATACACACCCCTTGCTCCTTGTTTCAGATATGACACGGCATCCTCATATACGGAAACCGGATGAACATAAACCGGAATCCCTTTTTTAGCCAAAGCAGTGCAATACCCTTTATCAGCGACGTAGTCCGGCATCGTAACCGCGTAAATATCCTTTTCCTTAACAAAAGAAGAAAGGCGTTCCGCATCAATTTCAGCCATCGTATACAAAGTGAAGATCATGGTATCAAAGCCAAGTTTTTGGGCTCCGTCCCACTGAACGTAGTCGTAAATCTGAGGAATGATCTGATCCGTCACTTCAGGATATTGATCTGCTATGGTCTGCAGCAGTTTTAGATTGTCACCCTTCGTGTCGGTAATAATCCGAACTTCTCTATGGGCTTTCAAGATTGGAACGAGCTTATCAAAGGTAAGTACCTCAAACTCGCCATGAACTTTCAGTGCCAGAAAATTGCGATAGGAGATCTTTTTATCAAACGTTGTCCCATAATAATGCAACGCTGTTCGATCCCAATCATGGAGCATAATGATTCTGCCGTCAGAGGAAAGATCCATGTCCAATTCTATGTACTGATACCCGTTTTTTATGGAAAGATTCAGAGCTTCAACGGAATTGGTGGTTTCATAACCTTTGTAAGCGCCTCCCCCATGAGCAATAACGCTTTCATAGAGGGCTGCTTCTGCCGGATCGTCTGCAAATACAGGCGCGATTTGAATCAGTGACAGGGTGATTTGTATCATCAATAAGATCAGTGCTTTTAAAGCAATTTTTCTTTTTAAAGCGAGTGTATTCAAGGCGATTGTTTCTCCGAAATTACGTCAGTTACAGCATTCTTGTTATTTTTTCAATTCGCTCCACTGCCAGAGCCACTGTCAGGCCCGGAATGATGGAGGTTCCCATCATATCTGCCTGTAGAATCTCCCTGATCCGCTTCAGGCGGTATTGAACCGTATTGGTATGAATTTTCATAAGCTTAGCGGTCTTGGATGTATTCATCCCGGCATCGAGCACAAAGATTTCCAGCGTCTCCAGGAGCTGCTTCCCCTTTCCTTCTTTGGAAGTCTTAAAAGGTGCAATCAAATCCATGTAGTTTTTCTTAACGGTATCACTCTTGATGGAAATGTTGATGCAATTGCTCGCCAGTGCAAGTTCATACTTTGTAAAAGTATTCATATGCGGAAAAATATATTGGATAAAGGGCCAGGCTTCATTGATTAGCTGATATGCATCTGAGCAGCCTTCCATCCCCTCTAAACCGGTCACATGAAAGATCATTGCGCCTTGCCCCAAAGGCAATTCCTGATAGAGTTCCGTGCAGGAAACTCTGGACTTTGCATGATCCCCTCTTAGAATCATCCCGAAGATTTCATCCCCTTCATGGATTTTCAGAACTTCATAGCCTGTTCGCTTTTCGAAGGAAGTGATTTTTTTCAGGCTGTCATCCCGTTCGACTCCCGTGATGCAGAAAACACTAAGGATCTCTGCGCCTTCAGACATGGCCTCATCTTTCAGACAATATGCCAAGCTCTTATTGCCTCTCCTGAGTGCCTTAATAAACTCTGCCTTGGCATCTTTGACGGGGCTGTATTTCCACATTCCCATAGCGATTTCCAAAATCTCAGCCAGTTTCGTAATTTCGCCCGGGGAGTAGGAGTCCTCGTTGTCCACGATGAACATATAGTGCTTTTCACCGTTGATGGTCACCGGCCCCCAATAGGTCAGGGCACCATTGATATCAATTCTGGTATAGACTGCCGACTTATCTACGTCCCGTTCAATTCCTTCGCGAATGGCTTCAGCGATTGTGGTTCTGTGCCTGGTTTCCACCGAGAAAATCGGATTAAAATCCTCACTAAGAATTACCATCTGAAAATTATTATTAATGGCGGCTTCTCTAGCCGCAGACTGGAAATTACTATGCTTTTCAAAGTTCAATAAATGAAAGATTGTATTGCTGATGAGTCTGTTGGCAAAATTGTCTCCGTACAGAACCTTTTCCATTACCTCGTTTACGATGTCGCTGTATGTGGCTGCTGGCTCAGGCGGCACAACAATTAACGGGAGTTTTAACTCATTGGAAAGCGCAAGGACTCTGCGAGGCATTGACTCCAGTTTTGTTTCTGGTGCAAGAAGGACCAATGCCGCCTCGCCCTGATCTGCCAGAGATCGCAAAGTCTGAAGCTGAGCGTCTTCTCCGAGAACGTCAAAAAACGATGCCGTGAGAACCAGCTCGTTTTTCTTATGGAAGTCGCCTATATGATTGCTCAGGCTGCCTGCCTCAAAAAAGGAAACTGCAGTAACCCTGTTATCCAAACCCTGATTGCCCGCAATCAGTACAGCCTTTTGAAATACCGGGAGCTCCAGGCAATCTTTCACTGTTACCTTCATTCTATACCTCAACTATGCAAACGCCAACGGAAGCGTTCCCTATAAAAGAGGCAGGTAAATTACCTGCCCCAAAATTCAGTTATCTTTTTCCTTCCGGTCCTATGCCTCCACGGTCTGACCCATCTGCGTCATCACCCTCTTTGCTCTCTTCCGGTTCATCGATTTCTTCATCTGTAGGCTCTTCGTCTTCCAGTTCCATGGCCGCTTCCAATGCATTGGCTTCTTCAATGGCCCGTTCCATATGATGAACTTCCTCGATGAGCTGTTTGGATGTTTTCGCACCTGTGAACAGCGCTTCGAACTGCTCTCCGTCAAGCGTTTCAATTTCAAGCAATGTCTTGGCAATGGTGTGAAGCATATCAATATTTTCTGTCAGCAGCTTTTCTGCTGTCGAATAGGCATCTTCCAAAATGGTACGAATCTCTTCATCGATTTCCGATGCCATTTCTTCAGAGTAGTTCTTTCTCGTGGAGAAATCCTTACCCAGGAAGACTTCATCCGACGAGCTGTAATTCACGGGCCCCAGTCTTTCGCTGAAACCGTATTTCGTTACCATACCGCGTGCGATTTCTGTAGCTCTTTCGATGTCGTTGCTGGCGCCGGTACTGATGTCGTTCAATGTCAGCTTTTCAGCCACACGGCCTCCCAGTAGATGAACGATCTGTTCCGTCATTGTGGTCTTTGTGGCGTAATATTTATCCTCTTTCGGAAGAATCATTGTAAATCCGCCGGCTCTTCCTCTTGGTATAATCGTCACCTGATGGACTGGATCGGTATTGGGCATCATTCTGGCAACCAGCGCGTGACCCGCTTCATGATAAGCGGTAAGCTTTCTTTCGCTTTCACTGATCACTCTGCTCTTCTTCTCAGGACCTGCAATTACCTTCGTAACGGCTTCTTCGATTTCATCCATCCGAATTTTTTTGCCGTTTCTTCTTGCGGTAAGCAATGCTGCTTCATTGAGCATATTTTCGATATCCGCCGGGGTAAAGCCCGGGGTTCTTCTTGCTAAAACTTTAGGATCAACCGACTCATCCAACGGCTTGTTTTTTGAATGTACTCTGAAGATCGCTTCCCTGCCTTTTATATCCGGAATTCCGATGACCACCTGACGGTCGAATCGACCGGGACGAAGTAGCGCCGGGTCCAGAATGTCCGGTCTGTTGGTTGCGGCTAGAATAATGATTCCTGCATTCTCGCCAAAACCATCCATTTCAACCAGCAGCTGATTTAAGGTTTGTTCTCTTTCGTCATGGCCACCGCCGAGGCCTGCGCCTCTTTTTCTTCCCACTGCATCAATTTCGTCAATAAAGATAATACAGGGAGAACTTTTCTTGGCCTGTTCAAACAAATCTCTTACTCTGGAAGCTCCAACACCGACGAACATTTCAACGAAATCAGAACCGCTGATACTGAAGAACGGAACACCCGCTTCTCCGGCAGCAGCCTTGGAGATATAAGTTTTTCCTGTTCCCGGAGGGCCTACCAGCAGGATGCCCTTCGGTATTCTTGCACCCAGAGCATAATATTTCTTAGGATTCTTGAGGAAGTCAACCACCTCTTCAAGTTCTTCTTTCTCCTCCTCAAGCCCAGCCACATCATCGAAGGTAACCTTTTTTAATTCATCTTCTTTGTGAAGCTTGGCTCTGCTCTTGCCGAAAGACATCACCTTTCCGCCGCCGCCCTGACCCTGATTCATAAAAACAAACCAGAAGATGATCAGGATTGCAACCATGATAATCGTAGGCAGCAGTGATACAATCCACGGAGTTGTTTTTGGTTCATCACTGTTAAGTGTAATCTTTCCTTCTTCCATCTGGGGGAAGATGTACTGCTCATTGAGCATATTAATTTCCAGAACCGACGGTGCATAGGCAACGATCTTATCTCCGTTCTTAAGCGTACCGTTCAAAACCCGATCATTGATCGTCATCGATTCCACATTTTCGTTTTTCAGTTCAGTTGCAAATTTGGAAAAGTCAACTTCCTTTACTTCCTGTTCCGGCGTCCCCTGGTAAAACCATGCCATCGCCAGAACCAATCCAAAGATTACAACATATATCCCCAAATTTTTAACGACTCTATTCAATGTCTGTTGTTCCCCTTTCTTGGACTCTCTGCTTCGCCATCATTATGTATTAATCAATGGCATTGTATTGTTTTTGCAGAAAATTTATACCTGCAGCATTCCTGCAGAATTCTAACATCTGTTCGAATGATACTGAACGTTTTTTTGCCCAGTCAAAAAATTTTATCATGTTTTTGTGCAATATTCAAGTACAATGATTTGCTCTGTTACATCCTCCACTTTAAAATTCTCGCTGATTCGGCTGCCTACAATCCAGATCACTTCTGCTCCGATTGATACGATGGGTATCCGGTCACGCTCCATCTTGTCAATTTTTGCATCAACAAAGAAATCCTGCAATTTTTTTCGTCCGCTCATACCAAAGGGGACGATATAATCCCCCGATTTTCTTGTACGTAGAATCGGCGCGGCTTCAGAAGTCCTTAATTTATCCAGACTAAGACTGCAAATTTCATTGTTACTACCGAACTTCTCTTTTTTTCTCCATGAAACCCAATCCTGTCTGCTTAGAATTTTTACCCCGATTTCGGCATTTAATTCACTGATTTGTATTTTGCCTTCCTTGTTGATATTTATTTCATATTCAAAAGAATTCTTTTCCGTTTTCGCCTTTTTGAAAAACTCAACCTTTCCATATTGAATTCTCATGCCGTACTCCATGGGAAAGTCTGTAGAAGCGGAGGTTATTCCATCTCGCAGAAGTTCATCGGCCTGTTCCAGATGAACCGAGCCCATATCCCTAGATC
>JAQSXD010000199.1 GCA_029266295.1 Bacillota bacterium
CCGGCACCATTACAGAAGGTAAGCCGACTGTGACCGATGTACTGACCACCGAAGGCGCGGAACCAGGGAACCTACTTCAAATCACGGCTTCGGCCGAAAAGAACTCCGAACACCCACTGGGTCAGGCAATCGTAAAGAATGCACAGGACAGGGGGCTGAACCTAATCAAAGTGGATCGTTTCGACTCAATCACCGGGCGTGGCATAGAGGCAAATATCGGAGGCCAAAACATTTTGGCTGGAAACCGCAAATTGATGAACGAACGCGACATTGCGCTGACTGCCTTGGAAGCCGAATCAGATCAGCTTGCAAGCGAAGGCAAAACGCCCATGTACGTTGCAATTGATGGAAGACTGGCAGGTATTGTAGCAGTTGCCGATGTGGTGAAACAAAGCAGTAAGGCGGCCATTGAAAACCTCCACAAAATGGGCATTGAGGTGGCAATGATTACAGGAGATAACCAAAAGACCGCTGCAGCGATCGCCAAACAAGTCGGCATCGACCGTATACTTGCCGAGGTCTTGCCCCAAGATAAGTCAAACGAGGTGAAAAAGCTTCAGGCCGAAGGCCGGAAAGTGGCGATGGTCGGTGACGGCATCAACGATGCACCCGCTCTTGCCCAAGCCGATATTGGCGTTGCCATCGGATCTGGCACAGATGTGGCTATGGAAAGCGCTGACATTGTGCTGATGCGAAGTGATTTGATGGATGTCCCAACGGCTATTAACCTCAGTAAGAAAACCATCCGAAACATCAAGCAAAACCTGTTCTGGGCATTCGGCTACAATGTGGTCGGAATTCCTATCGCGGCAGGAGTGCTACACCTTTTTGGCGGGCCTCTTCTCAACCCGATTATTGCGGCGGCTGCCATGAGCCTGAGCTCGGTTTCAGTCCTCGCAAATGCCCTGCGGCTGAAGAGGTTTAAGGCCTAAAAAAAGGAACATGATATTCTCGATATAAAATATTGGAAAGGTTTGAATTTGATTATGAAAAAGAAAAAAAGTATTATCTTAGGTGTGGTTGCGGCGGTTGTCGTGGTGGCCGCAATTTTGGTCGCCATATTCAAAAACGCAGGTGGAAACCTAGATGTGGTAGGCAAGGAGTCCGTCAACTCATTCAACACGATTTTGCAGACCATTCCCGACAAGGTGGCGGCGGACGAAATGAACGCCGGATGGTCGCTCACATCTCCAGACGAATCGGTCCGCTTCATCTGGAGTGAGGACTACAGCAAAAGTCCGCTCCACGATGTGATGTTGGAACTGGATGCAAAGCCGTTCCTTGATGCAGGGCTTGACCCCAACAAGCTGCCGGAAAACTACGTCTTTTATGAAGGCGATATGATGGGTAATATGTCCAGTGAAATGCTTATGGTCGGGAGCAAGCTAGGAAACGATACCTTGACCTATAACGGTGCCCCCACCCCCTTGGTGGCCTATGAGCAAATCGTCAATAAATATCGTAACACCATCAACTATCACACGTCACTGGATCACTACGGTGTGAAGTTGGGTGACGGCAACATGTTTGAATGGGCAAAGGATTTGTCCACCAACTCCGCTACCAACGAAAATCAGGATAAGGATATCGTATTTGTTCTGAATCCAGAACCTCTGGTTGCCGCAGGTGTTGACCCCGAAAAAGTGGAGGGCTGGGTATATGCACAGGTCCCTGTAGAGGAAAATGGACAAACCACCAACGTTTGGAAATTGCTGAAGCACTTTAACCTGAAATAAAGAATGAAAATACAACTAAAAGGGAGGTCTCTATATGGAAAAAACGAGTATTAAAGTGGAAGGTATGTCCTGCGAACACTGCGTTAAGGCGATTACAAAGGCAGTGAGAGCGCTACCTGGCATTCAGGAAGTCGCGGTGGACCTGAAAGCTGGCACCGTCACTGTGGAGCATGACTCCGCGCAAAGCCCACTGGAGAAAATCAAGTCTGAGATTGAGGAACAGGGCTATGATGTAATCCAATAGCATAGAATCGCGGATTCCGCGATATAAAATCCCCCTAATTTTAAGGTTAGGGGGATTTTATGATTTAGAAAATATTTGCTAGTTCGAAACCTGCGAGCCATCTATGATATTTCATGCCTTCCATAGATAGATCATAGAAGTCAGTCTGAAGTACCCGTACGGCTTGGACGGTCATGCCCTCTTTTATCATAGGTGGATGACCCTTGTTTGCTTTTATGATTACAAAATCACCTTCTCGAATAAAGCCATTTCTGTTATTAACAGGCTCTAGTTCAAAGTCAGCGAACCATCTATGAAGCTCACCGCTAGGCAATTTGACAGCTACCAATGTTCCATAGTGAGGAGAAATAACCGTTAATTTCGTACCGCTTTCGATTTCGGGTGGATGAATAGCTAGTGAAACAACATTATCTCCACTTTTGAATTTTGTGCTATGTTTACATACCATGGGTGTTACCCCCCTTTTTCCATGTTATACAGAGTCTTAAAAAATACCGGCTAACTCCATCTGACCATCAACGTGACTCTACTAACATTATATTCTTTGTTATAAAGGATTGTGTTTTCAGGACTACTCAATCGCAGCAAAAGAAACCCATGATTGTAGGATAATAAAGCTACAATCATGGGTTTCCTTTGATCGATTTAACTGTCCAGACCATATCATGTTACCTAACTTTGAGTTGCAGTTCATTTTTAAGGGAGAGTATTTAAAAAACGGTGGTAAGCTCAAATCCGGTAACCCACTGCCGATAAGAACCATCACCAACGTCTAATTCATAATAATCGGTTGCCTCTAGCCTTTTAACAATTTTAACAATATCGCCATTGCGAATATTATAATGTTCCTTCGCCGTAACCACCTTTGCGTTTATTCCTTCTACTAAGCGTGGATCATTTGGATTAAGTGATTGTAATTGTATTGCAAGACGGAAGTTGCCTTGAAGCCCTTTTCCATTACTTTGTTTTGAGACGATGAAATAAATCATCGTGCTTTTCAAGCATACTTTCGGATATACATGGCAATGGATTTAAAGCATGTAACAGATCTGTATGACCTGCCCTCCGAAAATAAAGACAGTTGTTCGTAAAGAAAAGTCGTGGTGAAATACGACAAAAAGTCTGATAAAACATGCCACGGTAAACATTCAGCGCGGAAGAAATCGTAGGAATTTTAAAAGACATCGAGATTCTGAATTTTCCATTACATAGAAAAGTAGACACCACTAAAACTTTTGTTTTAATGATGTCTACTTTTTATTTACAGGTGTAGTTCAAATTTGAATGCGTTTTCTTTTTATATCTTTTCGCCACTTTCAAGAAAAAATGAGCCTTCATATTTACAATCCAGAGCATTTGCTATTTCCAAAAGCTCTTTTTCGGAGAAGTTATCACGCTTGAATTTGTTGTAGAGGTTGGAAGGCGTTGTCTCAAGGAGTTCTGCTAACTTAACAGCACTGATATCCTTCTTGATCAGCAGAATCTTAATTTTCTCGGTCATAGCCATGTAAAACCCTCCAAAAATGAGAAGACTTCTATTGACAATATCACTTTTAGATGATATTATAACACTACAGAGTGTTGTTTTGGTGCTGCATGATGTTATTATACGATGAACGAATATAGAAATCAAGAACAACCTTTTGTGAACATGTTCAAATAAAGCAGCTCATATGATGGAAGCAAGCAATTGTGAAGGAGGATGACATATGAAGGAAACTGTACAGGCCAATGAGGTAGAGAAAGTTACCTGTTCTGTCTACCGAATTACCCGAAAGTTTGAGGGAGAGGCTTCAGCGGAGGCGTTGATTTTGAATTTGATTAAGGCGCATACGCAAAACGCCTAACCATTGCTAAAACTCGCTGAAAGGAGGGACGACTCATGAGAAAAAACAGCAAGCCTGAGAAGGTGTGGCAGACGGCACTTTACTGCCGCCTATCGCGCGAGGATGGTGATCGGCCGGAGAGTGATAGCATTGGCAATCAGCGCAAATTGTTAACGGAATACATACAAGATCATCCGGAATTCGAGATGGTTGACTGTTATTTGGATGATGGCTATACGGGGACAAACTTTGACCGTCCCGCCTTTCAGCATATGCTCCGGGATATAGAGAAAGGCCGAGTTAATTGCATTTTGGTAAAGGATCTGTCCCGCTTTGGACGTGACTACATTGATGCCGGACGGTATTTGGAACGTTGGCTGCCAGATCATGGCACACGGTTTGTTGCCGTTACAGATAATATTGACAGCGATCGCGGTGCATACGACATGATGATGCCGCTGAAAAACTTGTTCAATGCCCAGTATGCAAAGGATATTTCGCAGAAGGTAAAAAGCTCCTTACACGCCAAGCAGCAGCACGGTGAGTTTATCGGGGCATTCCCAAGTTATGGGTATCTAAAAGATCCGAAAAATCGCAACCATTTACTTGTAGACACTGTTGCCGCGCAGGTAGTACAGAGAATCTTTACACTATTTGAATGTGGGTTTGGTAAAATCAAAATTGCAAAAACTTTGAACCAGGAGGGAATCCCGTGTCCCAGTGAGTACAAGCGACTGATGGGTGAGCGATACCGCAACTGTAACAGGCTGGATAATACCACCTATTGGACATACGCCACCATACATCGTATCCTGCAAAGTGAAATATACATTGGAAACATGGAGCAAGGGCGCGACGATCGCGTTCAGATGCATGGCGCCACTAAGCGAAAGGAAAAGGCGAAGTGGATCATCGTGGAGGGAACTCACGAGGCAATCATTCCACAAGAACAATGGAAACGTGTACAAGCTCTAATGAATCGAAATGCCAGAACCCCAGCTTTTTCGTCTAATGTCAGTCCCTTCGCAGGCTATCTAAAATGTGGCGATTGTGGGCGTTCTATGGCGAAGACTACTTGGCAAGACCGGACATACTACACCTGTGGTTCCTATAAACGTTATGGGACTATGGCTTGCTCCAAGCACTACATTGCCCAGTCTACGCTAGAGCAAATTGTCCTTGATGACCTGAACCGAATTATCGCCAGTGTGAAAAATCTGCAGATGCTAGCGGATCGTGGGGAACGCGAAACTCGGAAAGTGGTTCGTAGCCGTGGTGAAAATGATCGGCTTAACGCTGCTCTGGCTCGTGTGCAGCGGATGAAGCAGGGCATTTATGAGGATTACCGTGAATGCCTGATTTCTAAAGATGATTTTCTTCGATATCGAAAGGATTATGAAACGCAGGAAGAAGTGCTACAGAACCAGCTGAAGCAGCTAAAGGAAGCAACCAGTCGTAAAGAGCTACTGGTTAGACCCTGGGTGGAAGAATTGTTGAAGTTGGGGAGGCTGACGGGTTTGGATCGTGCGACTATTGCGGAAACAATCAAAGAAATCCGCATATTCGAGAGCGGAGTCATCGAGGTAACTTATCTATTTTCTGATGAACTGCGAGTTCTTTTAGAAGACCGCAAGGAATAATCGCCATATTCACAAAGGAGGATATTTAAAATGAAGCAGTGTAAAAATATGGAACTTTGGACGGCAGAGATACCTATCGTCCCTGGTCACGTACAGCATGGTCGTCGTCCGGTGCTCATAGTATCCAATAATACCGCCAATAAACACAGTCCTGTGGTTACCGTGGTACCTCTGACTGGCCAACTTAAAAAAACACATCTGCCCACTCATGTGTTCCTGAGGGGATGCGGCCTCAGCCGTAGCAGCATTGCTTGCTGCGAGCAGGTTATGACCCTGGACAAGTCCTGCTTGGGGGTACGGATGGGTGAGATTACCGATTGGTTTGACTGCCTGTCCATCCGGCACGCGTTGGCCGTACAGTTTGATTTTACGGCGTAAGGGGAGATATGCAATGGATAAGAAACCGACTCAAAAGAAAAAACTGCGGGGGCAGTACCTGATAAATGCCATGGATGAGCTAGCGTTGGGTGGTGACGCTTATACCTTTGATGACGGCCTGTACAAGCACTGTGCAGGAATGCAAAATCACCTGCCGATCGAAACCTTTCTCGCCGACAAAGCTTTCCTCATCCGAAAAGGAATCATCTATCAGGAGGGTCAGCGCCTCTACATGACAAAAACCTGGCGCTACGAGACGGCTGCCGCCAAGGCGTTGGCGGGCATTCTCACCACGAACCAGTTAGAAGCTCCCTGTCTTCCGGAAACGTTGGAGGTGGGTGGGCTGATACTGAGTGCCGAGCAGAAGGAGGCCGTCCGTATGGCGCTTGGACACCGCCTGTCAATCATTCTTGGGAGTGCAGGTACCGGAAAGACCTCGCTTATTCAGGCGCTGGTGCGAAACCGCAAGAGATACTTGCCAAACTGGGTGTTATGCGCACCTACTGGAAAGGCTGCCCGCAATCTGACGGAACGCTCCGCATTGCAGGCGCGAACCGTACACAGCGCTCTTGGGAAAATCCCTGACGAGGACTTTTTAACACCGGTAGCGTGGCACTTTACAGGACTTGTCGTTGTAGATGAAGCGTCCATGATGACGCTAGAGATGCTGGCCGGAATTCTTTCCATTGCACCGTCTGGTTCTTGCATCGTTCTAGTGGGGGACCCTCATCAGTTGTTGTCTGTGGGTAGCGGTAACGTTCTACCCGACTTGCTGGCGTTGGGCGTGCCTTGCACTAAGCTTGAGGTCTGCCATAGGCAAGATGATGAATCCGGTGCGCTTTTACGTAACGTTCGCGAGTTCCGGAATTGTCACGGCCTGAATGACTTTACGTTTGATGACAGCTTTGCCTTTCGGATCATGGATGATGAAGAAAAGATTAAAAGCTACATCTGCGAGGAAGTAGCGAGAAGGTATTTGGCTGGAGAGCGTGTGCAGGTGTTGTCACCGTTCAACCGATCAGGGAAACTGTCCGTATGGGAGC
>JAQSXD010000200.1 GCA_029266295.1 Bacillota bacterium
CTTTACGTAACAATTTCACCAATGGGATCAGAGGCATTTGCTACAGATGCCAATGTATAGTGACTTAGCTTTATCCTTAACATTTAATAATTCGACTCCTCTACTTTGAAAATCTGATCGAATTATCTTTTTTTCATGCACAATAATCGAAAAATACACTCACTGATTGGGTGTATTTTTTGATATAAGATAAGTAAGGGGCGGAAACCAAAATACTGTGGAAAATTATGGATAGCATCTTGCTTTCAGAAGCCGAAAGGCTGTATAATCAGGATAACATGTCATTTGAAAGGGGAATTCTATGAATGTATCAGGGTTTGAAAAAACGTTCAGACTTAATCATGCTAATTTGTCTTCGCAGTCCCTATTTGATCGTGTGAATTGGGACATAATACCGCACAAAGGAATGGAACGTCCAACAGAGCAGGCGTTTGATGTTATTATTGATGATCTGGCCAAGGCTTTGGCAGAGGCACGTTCAGAGAAAGATGATGCCAAATACAGAAGTTTAAGCCTGACGAAGGAAAAGGTCTATGCGCAGTACATCTCTGCTGCTTCTCCTGATCGGAAGAATCTTGTGAAAGATGCATCCCAAGTCATCAATGGAGCCAATCGAAATCCTCAAAGCAAGAAATCAGAAGAACCGAAAACTCTAATTGATTTTTTGAATATCAGAGATGGATTTGTGAAATCAACATCGGAAGGGCGCTTTAGCATTACTTTAAAAACGGGTACTACGATTATTGCAAGCGGTTCCGATTTGCAACCGAATACCTTTGAGCTGAAAGGAAGTGAGTTCGGACCATCGGTAATGGGATATAATCCCAACGGATGGACTTGGACAGCGACACCGCAAGAACGTGTGATGAGTAGCCGTTTTCTGAATAAAATCAATTCATTGGAGCAGCGTTATTATACTGAAAATAAAATTACAGATACTGCTGCTGACAACAATCATTCAACGGATCAAGAAGTCGGTATGACAATCGTGCCGACGATCGATATTATTGTATAGCGATCAGAGCATGGAATAAAAGGAAAAGTGTATCTTTTTCTAATATTTTATATATGATATAATCAGGGTGAGCTGTTGATCTTGGATCTTCTAGCAAACTAGGCAGCTGATAGACGTTGCCCGAAAATTAATGCAGAGAAAGGGGAATGTTTTTGATTAAAATTAATAGTAAGGAGATTGTTGCAAGCCGGGAGGTTTGCGACAGATAAATCCCGCACTCCTCCCAAAGGAAGAAATCACTAACTTTTGGAGGATATTGATCATGAATCGTGAAAATAAACGCAGGCAATATGAAAAGGGCTACTACAAAACCCACGCCTGCAAAGATACATTTAACTGCAAGGTATGCGGTCGTCAGGTTTTTCCGGCAGAAGACGGCAGTAAACATCGAAATCATTGCCCGAATTGTCTTTCGAGCCTTCATGTAGACATTGAGCCTGGAGACAGGGAATCCGATTGCGGCGGAATTATGGAAGCTGTAGCCGTTTGGGTGCGAAAGGGAGGCGAATGGGCGATTATTCACCGATGCCACAGGTGTGGCGAACTGGTTTCCAATCGAGTTGCGTCAGACGACAATCCTATGAAACTGATGAGCATCGCCATGAAGCCATTATGTGAACCTCCGTTCCCATTAGAACATATAGAAGAAATGGTTGTTTTAATGGGCGGCGAGGGGAAAATGAAGAAATAGTCAATATGAAACAAGTTGAAAGAGGTTGATTTCATGAGAAATCAGCTTCTTTTATTAGTTTTTGCCACAAACTCGCCCTTTTTCCCTAGCGGACTGGAATCAGCCATTTTTCTTATTCAAGCAAGGCTATTTCTTTGTTATAATAAGTAATAAGAGTAAAGGTGAACGAAGAGATTGGAGAGGGTAACTGTATGGAGATTATTTCTGTCCGGGAAAGACCGGAATATAAATTCACTGCTATTCATTATTTTCAGGAGAAATGGGCAGATGAAGAAAGTGAGAAGATCTATGAGGATTGTATTCTTCATTGTCTTGACGCGCACGCTCCTCTTCCGCAGTGGTATCTTCTCTTTAAGGGAAGCGAAATTATCGGCTGCGCAGGACTGATCACAAATGACTTTATTAGCAGAATGGACTTATATCCTTGGGTTTGTGCCCTTTTTATCGAGGAACCATACCGTGGCCATGGGTATGGTTCATTGCTGCTGGAAAAGGCTAAAAAAGATGCAGAACGGGGAGGCTTTGAAACCCTGTATTTGTGCACCGACCATATCGGATATTACGAGCATTATAGATTCTCATATATCGGAGATGGCTATCATCCTTGGGGAACTTCTTCGCGGATCTATGCAGCTAAAACGCAATCTGAGAATGAGCGCCATTCAGCAGAATATAGAAAGCCAAATATGATTTTGCCCATCAGCCTGCATGATGGAAGACTGAACTTGATCAAAATAGAGGGAGATGAAATTACCTTTATTTTGGAAGATGGTTTCCGAACCATCAAGCCTGGAAATGTTTCTGAAACCGGCAGGGCAGTGATATCCTTTCCAAAGGTGGATTTTGACTTTTGCGAGGTTTCCTGCATCGGGAAAGACGGTTATCGGCAAAAGTGGGATATTCGCGATTTTGCGGCAAAACTGGAGGAACACAATGATATCATAGACATTATTGATGAAACATATGGATATCATCAGGCCAAATATAGCTGCAATATGATCCATCAAAGCGAATGGTTCGAGTGCTTGATTGAAATCTATCACTTCGGCGAGATGATGTATACTTGGGAGGAACCTTCATCCCAGGGGGATACTTTGCTCGAAACAGAATAAATTGTCTGGATCATACTTCCGTTTAATATGCATTAACCGATTCAGATTTTCTCCGAAATAGGCATCAGACCAATCAAGAATCAGGGAGTCCGCGTAATTTTGGTATGCCCCTCGGGTATAAGGGAGCATGGAGCTACGAAAGCCTTCAATCCATCGGATGTTTTTATCAGCATCTGATTCTTTCGCCCAATAGGATTGATAGTGAATCAAGAATAATGGTTGCCGATGCGCGAATGCAGTGGCTTGAACAGGAATCTGACTGATCGCCCCTCCATAAGCGGCTAATGAAACCACATTTGCCTGTCCTGGAGCATTCTGCAGATAATCAGTGAGTTGGTCCAATGCTGCATCAGATAGCGGTGTATAGGCGTAAGCGGAAGTGCTTTTGAACGTTTCACTTCGTAAAGGAGATCCGGCAATCTGTTTCGCAGCCTCCAGCCATGAGAGCGTGTGAAATTCAACTGACTTGGGAGGGATTGCTTCCAGCAAGGGGCTAATAATCTGCCGTAGTTCCAGTTCTGTACCGACGAAAATACCGCTTGCCCGAAGATCACCTTGATTTTTCGACGGAAGTGCCATCAGGGAGGTAAGTCTAGGGTCAGTGAAAGGCGCCCATGCCTGCCAAACTTGAACAACATTCCTTAGCGATGAGAATTCCCATGTCATTCTGAATCGAACCACATTACCAATTGGGTGAACCTGAAAAAGGAAGGAGGTAATCGCCCCAAAACTTCCGCCACCGCCGCCTCTGCATGCCCATAACAGATCGATATTCTGACTCTCATTGGCACAAATTACAGTACCTTGTGCGGTAACCATTTCCACTTCTAGTAGATTATCGCATGTCATACCAAAGATTCTGGACAAATATCCATAACCTCCACCCAGCGTTTGTCCCGATATTCCTACCGTGGGGCAGGTGCCTCCTGGAAGGGTTACGCCCTCATTCCAAAGGGTCTCATAGAGCGGAAGCAGTCGATGACCTGCACCGATTTGAATCGTTTGGTTCTCTTTATGATATGTCATCGCCTGCAATCCGCTGACATCTATAACAAGGCCGCAGTTAATCAGAGAATACGCTTCATAGCTATGTCCGCCGCAGCGGAGGCGAAAGGGCATCTGCTCTCTACGTGCCCATAAAACTGCATTGACGACATCCTTGGTATGATTGCAATATACAATCACTTTCGGGTATTTGTTAAACCTACTGTTATAATCCTGCCTGGCTTCATCGTAGCAAGGGGAAGAGGGCAATATGATACAACCGGATAAACCTCCTATATTTAGCATAGACACCTCCTTAGAAGAAGCAGATTTTAGAAAAGGCAGCGTAAGGAAAGACCTATACCATTTATATGCGGGGGGATGCAGGAAAAAGAATGAAAGATGGAATCCGGGTAAGCTAATGAAAGATTTCCTCCCTTATGGTATAATCTATAAAATAATATTTGACAGATGATTTTCCCTAGACTCTTAATGATGTTGATTGCATTCGGGAAATGACTCAATGAAACATTCAAAAGGCAAATCAGCAGAAGGATAGGAGAGAAACCGTGGAACGATACGAATACAAAACACTATTCACCGATGCGAAAGGTGCATTAGGGGGCAAGGTCGACAAGATGGAACTTCACAATGATTTGAATGAATTGGGTGCTAAGGGCTGGGAGTTGGTTAGTACGGTTGCTGCTGCTCAAAGCTATGGAAGCACAAGATGGCTAATTTCAATTTTTAAGCGAAGGATTGAATAGATTTGGAGGTTAAGATGATGAAGAAAGAGATAGAAGTATTTGATTATGCGAATGATATTATGAACGCTTTGAAGACAGGCGTTTTGCTGACTACGAAGTCAGAAGACAAAGTGAACGCAATGACCATTTCCTGGGGTACGTTGGGGATAGAATGGTCCAAACCAATTTTCACAGTTTTTGTGAGGGAAAACCGATTTACCAGACATCAGCTTGATCAGAACCCTGAATTTACGATCAATATTCCTTACGGTGATTATGATAAGAAGATCCTGGGGATATGCGGAACAAAATCAGGCAGAGATACAGACAAAATCAAAGAGCTAAACTTAACATTGGAGGATTCGGACAGCATTTCTGTTCCAGCCATCAGGGAGCTGCCGCTGACGCTTGAATGCAAGGTGGTTTATAGTCAGAAACAAGAGGAAGGTGCAATTACCGGAGAATACAGGAAAGCATTTTATCCTCAAGATGTTGACAGCTCCTATCATGGAGCAAATAAAGATTTTCATACCGCTTATTACGGGGAGATTGTCAGAGCGTATATTTTAGAATAAGGAATTGCAGCAAGATACTGCGAGATACGGCTTCCGGCGTGATGGCTTTCGTCCCGCCGAAGCAGCAATCTATTTCTATGTATTCACCGCTAAAAGATGATCAGATAAGTGCCAATTACCATTACAGTACTAAGCAGTGTTCCCAATAAATAGTACTCTGCAAATTCTTTGTTTTCTGTGATCTTGTTATAACGTGCAATCGATTTTGCTGTCAGTACCAATCCCATGGCTGAATATTGATTGATGGATAATAAAATCAATAGGATCAGCCGTTCCAGAAAGCCAATAAATCCTCCGATTTTTTTGCTGCTCTCTTCAACTTCTTTCCGATCCTTTTCTGTTTCAGAGGGCGCCGCCAAGAAGGAGCTGTTTTCTTCGCTGGGTTTATACAGGCAAAGTAATTGCTTGATGGTGATGTTGGCAGGCTTCCATATAAGAAGAAGCATTGCAGCCCAGGAAAGAACAGCAAATGGCCACACTTCTATTACTTCAAAGAACTTCCAAATGATGGGGTAAGGCTCGAGTTCGACGCCGTTTATCGTTAAGAAAAAAGATGCAGCGAAGATACAGATAATATGTAAGGCTTGGTCTCCGAGATACAGGGATCGCTGTACTTGCGGAGGTAAGGGAGCCTTGTGTATCATCGTCATATAGTAATATTTAGCAAGATCTATGAGAAGATGGCTTACAGATAATGCCAGAACTGCAATCAGGAGCTTTACTTGAAAAGCGGGGAGAATACATACGATTCCAGTCGCTGTGTAAATCGCGCTGTGTATGCCTTGTTTGCGGAGCGAGTTTATTTTCTCATCGGCCAGCCGTTCACTTTGAAAATAATAATCTCCAAGGATATGGGCCAGTAGCAGGTATATAAAATACAATTTAAACATGGGAATCCACCTTGATCTTTTGCAAAGACTGTGATACAACATCCATTGATTTTTTATAAGTATAATAGTCCGCTTTGGATAAGAGCTTCTGCACCGCTGGTTGGCTGATCTTTAAACGCTGTGCCGCTGCAGTCTGGTTGTCCCCATTGAGAAAACAATCGTAAGCAGCTTCTCTTTGACGTTCAGTCCATCTTTGCCTGATGGCAGTGCATAAAGACAATATTGTATTCAAAAGGATCTCTAAGTCTGAATACTCTCCGTCAGCGGCAATCATAATGTCTGCATTATAGGTTTTATTCTTATTTTCGGCGTTTTTTAGTTCTTCTACCATCTTTCTGGCATGATGATATGCTGAGCCGTCTGCACCATATGGCATGAGATGATTGATTTCGGTTTCTATTTTACCAATCCCGATTCCAATTCGAATCCGTACGGGGTACATCTTGATTTGAATTGTTTGAATGATCTCCATAACATGATCACCATCAGTCAGCAACCCCTGAAATTCGTCGCCCAGTGTGATCATGAATCTTGCTGAAACACAATCAGCGTATCTTTCATTGATTTTGCTGAGAACTCCGTTCAGTTTTCTTTGGATTTCAGAACGATCTTTCAGTTTTTTTGATGCAACAATATCACCGATAATTGCAATGTATGGTTTGAAGTCATATTGAAAGAACATGTTACCACCTTCCCTTTGATGCCAGTATATAATGAATTTGTGCTAAAATCAATATTTTATAACCTTTCAAGCGCATAAATCATAAATATAACTATATATGGTTATATATAATAAGTATAACCATATAAGGATATAAATATAACCTATAACCTATAACCTATTCCGTTTGC
>JAQSXD010000201.1 GCA_029266295.1 Bacillota bacterium
CTGCTTGTTTCTGGTATGGGAGATGCACTTGCGACCTATTTTGAAGCCCGCGCATGCAAACAATCAGACAGCGGAAACTTTATCGGAGGACAATATACGGTTACTTCTATGGCAATTGCAAAGCTTTGCTATGACACCTTGATTTCCGATGGTGTAAAAGCGCTGATATCTGTTCGCGAAGGCGTATGTACGAAGGCGCTTGAACATATTGTCGAAGCAAATACCTATCTCTCTGGAATCGGCTTTGAAAGCTGCGGTATTGCGGCGGCCCATGCGATCCACAATGGTCTGACTGCAATCGCCGAAACGCATCATTATTATCACGGTGAAAAGGTTGCGTTCGGTACGTTAACCCAACTGGTACTGGAAAACTCTGATCTGGAGGAACTGGAGGAAGTCATGAACTTCTGTCTTGATACAGGATTGCCTACAACGCTGGCTGACCTTGGCATACCAGAAGTAAAACCGGAGGAACTGATGCAGGCAGCAGAACTAGCATGCGGGCCGAACGATACCATGGGCAACATGCCGTTTGCCGTCACGCCGCAGATGGTATATGATGCCATGATTGCCGCGGATGCACTTGGTCGTCACTACGAGGCGAAACGCTAGTCTTCTGTTATAAAAAGATAAAGAGATAAAGAGATAAAAGAGAACTGGGCCAGTGCGTGCACAGTTCTCTTTTGTAAATTAGGAAGGGGCGCAAACCACTTTTCGTATCTAAGTTATTGGAATATTAAAATGATTCTGTATTCCTTGTATTGCCATAGAAATTATCTATTATAAATTGACATATCTATAACAATGTGCTATTTTTATAAAGGCATTTTTCGACAGGACCTATTAATTCTTATATAGAGAAGGATTTATATTATGGAATCAAACAAACTAAAAAAATCAGTAACTACGATTGAAGCTTTTGCAATCGTAATCGGTATGATTATCGGATCTGGAATTTTTCTGAAGCCAAGCATTGTGTTAAATAATGCCGGGACACCGTTTCTCAGCATCATGGCGTGGGTTGTGGGCGGGATTATCACCTTGGCAGCGGCGCTATCTGTGGCAGAGATTGCTGTAGCGATTCCACGGTCGGGCGGCCTTTACACTTATTTAGGTGAATTATACGGTAAGCCTGTAGGTTTTCTGCTTGGATGGGTGCAGACTGTAATTTCTTATCCTGCATCTGTAGCGGTACAGACCATCGCCTTTGCATCTTATGCGAATTTGCTGATGCCGTTAAGTGCAGTGCAGCAAAAGGTTGTGGCAGTCAGTGTACTGCTGTTTCTTCTTTTAATGAACATCCTCTCCACAAAATGCGGAGGCGTGATCCAAACTCTGGCAACCATCGGTAAATTGCTGCCGGTTGCTGCAATCATTTTTTTTGGAATCACCGCAGACTTTGCGCCTCAGGTGAGCACTGCTGTACCGATGGCAAAAGGGGCTGGATTCGGAATGGCGATCCTGGGCACCCTATGGGCATATGATGGCTGGATCAGCGTCACGAACATGGCGGGAGAGTTAAAAAACCCGACCAAGACGTTGCCAAGAGTCATTATTGGCGGAGTCATTTTCGTCATCGGAGTCTATGTACTCTTTAATCTGGCTATTTTCCATGTGTTACCTTTAGAACATATCGTTTCTTCTCCTACAGTAAGTGCTGATGCAGCAGAGATTTTGTTCGGTAATGGAGGTGCTGCATTCCTGACTGCGGGAATCATGGTCTCCATCTTCGGCTCTTTAAACGGGTATTTGATGACTGCAGCCAGAGTTCCCTATGTTATGGGAGAGCAAAGACAGCTGCCGTTTTCCAGCGTTCTAGCGGTCGCACACCCGAAGTTTCAGACTCCGGCAAATGCTCTGATTCTGCAGAGCTTACTAGCGGTGATTTATCTGTTCTCGGGAACGTACGACATGCTTACGGACCTTCTGGTATTTGTCCTTTGGATTTTCTTCACAATGGGTGTATTTGCAGTATTTCTTATTCGAAAAAAGAATCCTCCGAAGAAGGGTGTTTATAGAGTCCCGTTCTATCCCATCACACCCATCATTGGGGTTGTTGGCGGAGCTTATATATTAGTCAGCACGGTAATGGGAGACCCGCTTCGGTCCATCATTGGACTCGGCATTACATTGCTAGGCATTCCGGTGTACCGTTATGTCAGCAAGAAAAATCAGCAGAATTAGTAGCAAAGCAGCAGATGGTTGATCTGCTGCTTTATATTTATAAACTGTTATGATAAAAATATCAATAATTGCATATTTAAATGATGACACTTATCCGTTAGTATATTGATCAAAGGAATGTTTTGAAAAACCTTTAATCTTGACCGGTGACCTAAAAAGCGACTGGTAAGGAGAATGGAGAAATAATATGAAAACACCATTGATCATGACCCCCGGCCCTACTTCAGTACATGAAGACGTACGCAGGGCAATGGCAAAAGCAATTACAAATCCGGATTTGGACATGGAATTCTATGAGTTCTATAAGGAAACCTGTAACCAGCTAAAAAAATTGTTTCTGACCAGCAATGATTTGCTTATCCTGAACGGAGAAGGAATCCTGGGGCTGGAGGCTGCCTGTGCCTCCCTAATTGAACCAGGCGATCAGGTGCTGTGTCTGGATAATGGAATCTTCGGGAAAGGCTTCGGTGAGTTTGCTGAAATTTACGGCGCAGAGGTGACATATTTTAAGAGCGACTACAGGAAAGCCATCTCAGTGGACGCTCTGGAACAATTTTTGGCAGATCGCCATGATTTTAAATTGGCTCTTCTTGTTCATTGTGAAACGCCTTCGGGGATCACGAATTCGGTGAATCGAATCTGCCCGCTGCTGAAAAAATACGGAATCCTAACGGTTGTGGATTCCGTGTCGGCTGTATGCGGCGAAGAACTGAAAACGGATGAATGGCAGATGGATCTAGTACTGGCAGGTTCACAGAAATGCATATCAGCTTCCCCTGGTCTTTCCATCGTCAGCATCAGCAAGGATGCTTGGAAGGTGATACGGGGCCGAAAGCGGCCTGCTGCAGGATTTTATTGTAATTTGGGTATCTGGAGCAACTGGTATGAGAAAAAGTGGTTTCCATATACGCAGCCCATCAGTGATCTCTATGGATTAAAAGCTGCAGTGGACCGGATTCTAGAAGAAGGGGACAGCATCGCCCGCCATAAGAAATATGCCGAAGCGGTTAGAAACAGCCTTTTAAACGCAGGCCTGGAGCTTTATGCACAGGATGGATTTTCCAATACAGTAACAACTATTATAATACCGGAAGGCATTTGTTTTCGGGAACTGTTTGATGCTATGCTGACGGATCACAATATCATGATCGCCGGTGCCTTTGATTATTTGGCGGACACGGTATTTCGAATCGGCCATATGGGAGAGAATTGCAGGGAAGATAAATTGTATCTCACCTTAAAAGCGCTGGATGATGTCTTAAAGAAGCATCATATCTTACTGAAAAAGGATCTTCATCGGGAATTTGTGAACTTAATTTTATAAACAAGTACATCATATATTCAGAACAAACGAGCGACATTCAAAAGTGTCCGCCGAAGAACTGGAAATAAACAGTACTTCGGCGGTGCATCAAACAGGCTGCCATAGTTCATTCCTTCGCAGATCCTCCCGAGAATCTGCAATCTAATCCTAGTAGAAGCAAATTAGTTTTTTTGTTTAGTTAAATGTCCTCCTATTCATTTTTCATGCCAAAAAAATGTTATCGATCGAAAATTGCGCATTTAGGAAGATAAATCCAAAAAATTTGATTGTCCATTTAAAATAGCAATTGTAAAAACGTAAAAAAAATGATAATATGGGTGATGTATAGATAGGGAAATTTGATGATTTTAGTAAGAACTTGTCGATTACAGGAGGATGTATGGAACTTACTACTATAATAGGTGTGGTTGCGGGGGTTGTCGCTGTAGTAGGAGCAATGATTTTTAAACATATCAGCTTTGGGGTTTTGGTCAATCCCGCTGCGATATTTGTTATCTTTGTAGGTACTGCCGCCAGTGTTCTCAATTCATTTCCGGGAGAAAATCTAAAGAGCCTGGGAAAACTATTTAAAATTTTATTCACAAAGCAGAAACTGATCACGGAGCTAGAAATCATTGAAATGATGATTAATTTATCAAGTATCAGCAAGACCGGAGGATTGCTGGCACTTGAGAGCAAAATTGAAGAAATATCCGATCCATTTATACAAAAAGGAATACGAATGGTAGTTGACGGCTCAGAAGCCGATACAATTACAGATATACTTGAAGCTGAAATTACAGCCATGGAAAAGCGGCACGAGACCAATGCAAGCATTTTCGCATCTGCAGGTATGTATGCACCGACGCTTGGTGTATTGGGTGCAGTGTTTGGATTAATCGCCGCCATGTCTCATATCGACGACACCGAGGCTATGGCCGAAGCGATTGCAGCAGCATTTGTTGCAACGATCCTCGGTATTTTTACGGGTTATGTATTGTGGAACCCCTTTGCCAAAAAGCTGAAAGTGAAGAGTCAAAATGAGGTCATGCTGAAAGGTATGGTTGTGGAAGGTTTGCTGTCGATCCAAAGAGGAGATGCACCCTTCATGCTGAAAGAAAAGCTCCTGGCAGTTCTTCCTGCGTCAAAACAGGCAAAGATTCTTGAACAATTGAAGAAGGAATAGGGAGTACATAGATATGTCAAGAAAAAAGAAGCATGCACATCACGAAGAAGAAGCAGGGGAAGCCTGGCTGCTCCCGTATTCAGATTTAATGACCTTATTATTGGCAGTTTTCATTGTACTTTTTGCTGTAAGTCAGATAGATGCGAAAAAAGCGCAGGATATGTCCGAACGTTTTAGCGAAACGATGATGGACCAAAAATATGTGGAATCTGTCAAGAACAGCGGCAAACAGGAGGAGGAGGGAGAGGAGCAAGCTACTCCCCCGAAGCCTGTGACGGAAGAAGAGCAGATGGAAGAACTGAAGGCTGAACTTGACGAAAAAATGACACAAGAACATATGACTGGGTCCGTGTCGACCAATATTGATAAGCGTGGCTTGGTAATCAGTCTGAACAATGCGATGTTCTTTGAACCTGGCAGCGCAGAAATTAAAAAAGAATATGAAACAACGTTGATCGGAATTTCGGATTTGATGGGGAATATAGACAATTTTATTCGCGTTGAAGGTCATACCGACAACGTCCCGATGAATTCGGAAATGTATCCATCCAATTGGGACTTATCCGTAGCAAGAGCCACCAGTGTGGTTCGATTGTTTTACGGCAGATCTGGGGTCGATCCTAAGAAGCTCATTGCTGTGGGATACGGTGAATACAGACCCATCGCTGATAACTCCACAGAAGCGGGACGACAGAAGAACAGAAGAATTGATATCATTGTTTTAAACGATAAATATAGTGATCTGGAGAGGTCAATCATTCGATAATTTTTCTGGCAGGATCCTGTTTATCAAGAATATATTGTGGTAAATATGTAGTAGAATGCACTGGAAGTTTCTAACGAGGCAAAAAAGTTTGATGCCTCGTTATATTTTAAAATCATCTTAGCACTCTAGTGAAGAGAGTGCTAAGATGAGAAATTTTGAATATAATAATACTTGATACAGCTTTGATCTGCTGCAAGTCGACAAAAGAATTTGAAGGGGGGATTGCAATGGCAGAAAAACGAGATTATTATGAGGTGCTAGGCTTGAAAAAAGGTGCTTCCGAGGATGAAATTAAAAAAGCTTTTCGAAAAAGAGCCATGCAGTATCATCCTGATAAAAATTCAGGTGATAAAATCTCGGAAGACAAGTTTAAGGAAGTAAATGAAGCATATGGTATTCTGGCCGATCCGGATAAAAAGGACAAATATGATCGCTTTGGCTTTGCAGGTATAGACCCAAATGCAGGGTACAGCGGACAAGGTCAAGACCACCAAGGATTTCGACAAAGTCAAGGCGGCGATCAATATCAGAGCTATGGAAATTTCAGTGGAGCAGATTTTGACATGTTTAAGAACTTCTCTGGCAGCGAATTTGAGGATTTGCTTGGTGGCATGTTTGGAGGAGGTACCTTCGGAAGCTCCCAGCGATCCAATGCACCAAGGAAGGGGCAGGATCTGCGTTCCAATATCACCATCTCTTTTGAGGATGCAGCCTTCGGTTCTAAAAAACAGCTTCGCATCAATGGCAAAACAATATCAGTTACCATCCCGGAGGGAGTTGACAACGGCTCTAAGATTTCTTTGAAAGGTCAGGGTCAGCCTGGTGTCAACGGTGGCCCCAACGGAGATTTGATCATAGAGGTTCACGTAAAGCCTCACAACAGATTTACCAGAAAGGGAGCCGATTTATATACCGATGTACCCATAACGTTCATTCAAGCAGCACTTGGCACAAGCATGATCGTACCGACCTTAAAAGAAAAAGTATCCTACAACGTGCCGGCAGGAACGCAGCCGAATACCGTGTTCCGTCTGAAGGAGAAGGGACTGAGAATCCCTAAAAATAAAAAAACAGGCGACCTGTATGTAAAAGTTGTAGTGGAAATTCCCAGGAGCCTTACACCGGAGCAGATGGGCCTGCTAAAGCAGTTTGAACAAACATTGCAATAAATCAAGAAGGTCGGAATATGAATAGAAAATAGGAGGGTATCAAATATGAAAGACGTTATTTTACTAACCACAAGTACATGTCCTTACTGCAGAATGGCGAAAGAATTCCTCGTTCAAAACAAAATTCATTTTATAGAAAAGGATGTTAACGCAGACCCGCAAGCCCGAACGGAAATGACGAAAAGAAAGTTCACTGGCGTTCCCGTATTTCTGATTGGAGAGGATGCGGTATTAGGACTGGACAG
>JAQSXD010000202.1 GCA_029266295.1 Bacillota bacterium
TATTTTCCGAATCAAATAATAGGGCTGAATCGATACCGCCATAGATCAGCGAACTGATACTAAACCAAGATAATGCGGTACAAATCAGCTGTTTTCCAATGTCAAGCCATCGCTTAGCACTTCCAAGCAGAACCAGGATAACGGCCAGTGTGAAGATGATTACAACAAATAGGTCTGCAGATGATTTTGCCATGTAAATACCCATACCCATTGCTATGTAAGAACCAATATATGCAATCAGTGTGGTAAAGAAAGTTTTCGTGTAACCATAGATCACCATAAATGAGACAGACCATATCCCGGCAAGCAGATATGCCGTTGCGCTTGAGATCAGGGCAAATGCCAGGTTTGCAGCCAGAATGCTGATAAACAGAAGCCCAGAGCCTGTGCCTAGAATAATTGAGGTAATGGGATTATTGTGTTTGTTAATCCTTACAAGTCCGCCAGCTGTGAGAATCACTCCAACCGATACCAGCATACTCAGTTTCATTTGGGGAGTGAGCTGTCCCCAGAACAAAGCTACGAGGGAAACAGCTCCGACAAACACCAATAACGAGGCTAACCCACCGATGAGATACCTTCCGACCAGCGCTTCGTTAAGCTTGCTCCTCACGTTTTTTACAGCATCTTGACCGGAAGCAGGCTGCTGATTCTGATGGCTTGGTTTGTCCTGAGAAACCCTTACCCATTTTTTGTCGTTCTCTCCGTACGGTTTAGTCTCCGGATCCTGCGAAACTTTCGCCGCTTGCTCCAGAATCAAGATTCTTCTTTCTAAATCTGCGACTTGTTTTCTCAAACTCCTCATGATGATATCCCCCTAAACGTGCTTATACCTCATATAACTTGCCGAATTTATCATTGAGATACGAGATAAAGTATTTTGCATTCAGCTCTTCACCGGTAACTCTTTTGATTAATTCCGCGGGCTTTAAGGTTGCACCATACTGATGGACATTTTCCTTTAACCATTTGGTAATCGACGCAAAGTCCCCGCTGCAGATTTTTTGATTCCAGTCCGGAATATCCTCTTTCAGCTTATTGAAAATTTGCGCTCCATACAAGTTGCCTAGGGCGTAGGTTGGAAAATATCCAAAATCACCGCCGGACCAATGAACGTCTTGCAAAACTCCTTCCGCATCGTTTTCCGGTTTCACACCCAGATACTCCTCATATTTTTCATTCCAAAGACTCGGAACATCATCAATGTCAACCTCCCCATCAATCAGGAGCTTTTCCATTTCATAGCGAATGATGACATGAAGACTGTACGTTAATTCGTCTGCGTCAATCCTGATTAAAGATGGCTCCACGCAGTTGATTGCTTGATAAAACGAAATCAGATCCACACCTTGGAGTTCTGGATAGGCATTCTGAAATTCCGGGTAAAAATAATTCCAAAATGCCATGCTTTTCCCAAGGATATTTTCATAAAACCGAGATTGAGATTCGTGCATGCCCATCGATGCGCCGGAACCTAAAGAAGTTCCCGTAAGTTCATCCGGAACATTTTGTTCGTAGATCCCATGACCACCTTCATGAATCATAGAAAAGATGGCAGGCCTGAAATCAGAAGGCTCGTATTTTGTGGTTATCCGAACGTCCTTGTTCCCGAAATTGGTCGTAAAGGGATGCTCCGATTCATCGATTCTTCCTCTTTTTTCGTAGTCATAACCGATCTTTGCTAAAATGGTTTCCCCCAGCTTTCTCTGGCTTGCAACCGAATAATTGCCTTTTAAGAACGCATCATCCGTTTTTATATCTGAATTTTTAATTCTTTGAAGTAAATCAACCAGGGATTCTCTCAGTTCCCCAAAGACGGCATCAAGCCGTTCCGTTGTCATTCCAGGTTCATAGATATCCAAAAGACCGTCATACTTGTTGCCCACGAACCCCCAGTATTCAGAGAATTTTTTGCTATATGCAATCATTTTAGCAAGGTGCGGCTTGAAAATTGAGAATTCCTTCTTCTTTTTTGCTTCCTCCCATGCGCTTTGGGAGAGTGCCTTATCAATTTCATATTGAATGTATTCCGCTTCAGGAATTTTCATTGCTTGGTTATACTCTTTCGTGATATTTTCTATCATGGCTTTTGTCAAATCATCGAGATCATCCATACCATGAAAGTAGTCGATGAACGCTTTCATAGTTTCCGATGTTGTAAGCTTGTAGCTCTCGCCTGATAGGTATCCAATCATTTCACTTCTGTATTCAATTGCCTCTTTCGGCATATAAATAGCGCTGTCCCAATGCAATAATGAAATCGTACTGCCCAGATACTCTATTTTTTTAAGATATTCTTTTAGTTCTTCAGTTTTTGTAATTGTTTCTTGGTTCATTTTTGATCCTCCATGATTATCATGAAACCGTACGTAAGCCGCTGCAATCTACTCATTCGAGTTTCGTCCTAATATTTTTACTAAAAAATAGAGAATGCGGAAGCCTGAATACAGGCTTCCAAATTGTCCATTATAAAAGTCGCTTATAGACAGAGCTTATCTGCTTCTCCATTCATGATCTGTTGCAGATGTTGCTGTATCTTATCAAAGGGCCACTCCCACCAGTGAATCTTCTGCAATTTTATAACCACATCATCATCAAAGCGCTTCTTGATTGTTTTTGCCGGAACACCACCTACAATTGTATAAGGCGGGATATCCTTTGTCACAACTGCTCTTGCTCCTACAATTGCACCATCACCAATCCGAACACCAGACAGAATCACTGCTTCATAACCAATCCAAACATCATTGCCGATTACAATATCTCCTTTGTTATCCCATGCGGAAGTGATGTTTCCCTTATCCAAATTCCACTCATCAAAGAATATTGGAAACGGGTAGGTCGAAAGCGATTTAAGCGTGTGATTTGCACTTGCGAAAAGGAACTTCGCTCCGCATGCAATGGAACAGAACTTTCCTATTATTAACTTGTCATTATTGACAGGATACTGATATAGAACGTTATTCTTTTCAAATTGCAACGGATCTGAAACAAAATCATTATAAATGGTGTAAACACCGACTACGATATTGGGATTCGAGATTGCGCCTTTTAAATATATTGTTTCGGAATCATTCGTTCGCGGATATATCTTTTTTTCTGGAATAGTCATAAAATCCTCCTGATTTTTTATTCTTATCTAACTATTCCAGTAACTACAATGCATCTTTTCATTTGATCACCCCTTAGTTTTTGATAGAATTTATCAAATAATTACCTCACCTAAGATTTTATCATGTGGAACAATCAAGCACCTATCTATCGCCTTCCAATAGGATTCATATAACTGTTTTTGAGCTTTCCCGTAGTTTTCATCGGTATCGAATTCCCAGTAGAGTGCATAACGAACACATTTTACGATACGGGTAAGCTTGTCTGGTTGAAGTCCATCCTTAATCGTTTTCATATCCTTTATATAGTGTGTACGCTGTATGAGTCGAAGAAAATGACAACCGTCTATAGCTTTCATCATTTCACAAGCGTCTTGCATGATCGCTTCAAACTCAATCGTCTTATCTGGCTTTACCTGATAAATACTAATTTCTGAAAACGACATCCTTTTATTCACCTCCAAATTACTGTTTGTCTAATTCTTTGACATTCGCTATATCAAATAGATTCTAATTATCTAAAATGATTTACGAATCGTTCTCTCTTCTAAAACGCTAACCTCTTTAACAAATGGTTGTAAGTTTATGATTTCTTCTTTCGTGAGTCCTTTTGCATCAAATATGATCTCTCCGGTTACTTCTAGACTGCTTCCTCCAGGGATGATTTTATCCACCTTTATGGTTGTATCTTTATTATTGACCCGTTCGAGAAATTTCTCTGACAATACTGGATTAACTGAAACTATCGTTATATCTGCAGTATCATTGTTTCTTAAGGTAATCGTATATGAAAAGCTCTGTGATTCAAATTCATTTAATAAAAATCCATTAACGAAACGTCTGCTTGTGGTTTGCACCACTTTTCCAATAAATAAAAAGTACAATCAGAAAGGATAATGTTTGAGCGATTGAAATACGAATCACTTGCAATTCATCCATGCCTGAGGAGGTGGCAATATGCAGAAGATTAATTGCAGTATTGTTAGTAAAATGGTCCGCCATAGACATCCATATGGAGCCGGTAATTTTCGTTAGTAAACAAAATTTCATTCCGGCTATTCCTGTTGTTAATATTAACAGGAGTGAAGACATCACCATCCCTGCAACACTCATTTCTCCATCCAGGAAGCTTCTAATAGGAGCCGCAATATGCCAAATTCCAAAAAGGACGGATGACAGCACGGCAGCTTTCATAAATGAATACTTTATTTCTGCAAGCTTAATAAACAGTCCGCGAAAGATACCCTCTTCCATTATTACATTAATGATGTTTCCTGCAATGCAAAATAGAAAAAACATGAAACTGTTTTGAATCGCCCGATTGCCTTCAATAGAGTAGCTCGTCACAAAGATCTGCAAGGATGGGCTGTTTCCCTTTAATAGTATATAGTATTCTATTCCATAAGAGATGCTGAACACTGCAATACCAAGTAACAAACCATATAATATTCTTTTGCCAATCGAGCCAAAAGCAAAGCCTGTTTCAGACCACTGGAACGAGAAGTGCTGCAAAGCGACTACCAGCACGATGATACCAGTTAGTTTATGTAGGAATGCTTCACCGAAAATTGTTTGATCCGTACGGATATAGAAATATTCGATCGCTCTAAACAAAAAGCAGATCATGTAAATCATTAAAATTGATTTCATTGGATTTTTGAGTCTATTTTCTATAATTTGATTCTCCTGGAAAGGTCATATGTGATAATCCATATGATACCCTAATTTTTCTTCTAACGAAACAGCAACACCGTTTTAACCGTATAGGGGAGGGGGCATGTAATTATCCTAATTAAGAATTATTATTAATATATGTGGCTGTGGTTTTGCTAACAACCAAATGCCCGATCGCTAATGACAGCACTGCGGCCGCCATTGTCCATGACCTCATGGCAAGAGCAGTAAAAGTAAAGTACAAGATTGGGCTAAAAGCCATGGGAATGGGGATACCAAAAGCTGGTGTAAAAAGGAGTCTAAATTCATTACCGCTTTTAAAATACCTGAACCAGCAATAGTAGTAAAAGCCCAGCGTTACGATCATACCTGCTAAAGCAATTTTTCCAGTAACTCCCGAAAAGCTTAATCCAAACAGTAATGGAATTGCCATGATCCCCCCCTGTCCTAGTTTTTCAAGTAACTGAAACAGCACAAGAGGTTTATCTATATTGCCTTTTGGCAGATTCTTCGGAGGAAAAACAACAAACAGAAGATTTGGCAATAAAGCCAGTATGGAAACAATAAAACCTTCTAAATGAAATCCTATCATTTATATACTCTACCTCACAAATTCGGTGATCGTAAGCTTAAAGGGCCGATGATATATCATCATTCCCTTCAGACTGTGGACTATGATGTATTTGGTCTTTTTTGTTCTGTTTCAGCCAGATATTAAGCGCTTCTTATAGCAGCGAGCTTGGAGAATCAGGAATCACAATCGCCAAAATGACATAGGTTAATACGCCCACTCCAGTAATGATAAAAAACAACCGTACTACAGTGGCGCTCCATCCAAAGTGATCTGCAATCCCGCCGCAGACTCCTGCAATGATCCGATTACTGCGACTTCTACACAACATTCCATATTGACTTCCTTGGCAATAATTGTTCCTGTTGCTCCGTGACCATCTTACCGCAAGAACGATAAAGATGATGGGTATCACACTTAAAATTAGCAAAGGAGAAATTGTTGTTAACATGTAAGTCTTACCCCCGTATTATATTCCGTTTTTTCGATTAAGTTATCTCTTTAATACTACCACATCAGGTAAAAAATAACAGTCAAATTTAATTCTTTGTGATAAAATGTTCTTATCTAATGCTGCTTCTCGCGGTCCAGCACAATGAATGTTGCCCCGTTTGCCTTCTCAATCATCAGATTCTTATAATTTCCTCTTTCACTCCTCCACTCGTTTGAAAAGCCCCAACCGTTCCATCTCCAGACTGCTGTATACACACCATGGTTTTCGGATGCCCGTGCGTAATCTCCCTCAATAACAATCAGTTCATTTCTTAAGTCATGATCGACATCGGCGAATTTAAATTCACAATTCGGCTGCGAAAGATTCGACGAGCACCAGACGTACCGCACACGCCCATCGAAATAATCAAGGATAAAGAAATGATTTTTAATGCTCATGTCGTTTTCCTGTACCCAGATAGGCTTATATTTCCCATAGTCTCCGGCCTTCCAGAGTGAAAGATTAATGTCTTTTTTTCCATCATTGTTGGAATCAGCAAGTTCAAAATCGTCGATCCACCAGGAAAGCGGCGATTTCCAGTCTGTTGTTGATCCCGTAGAGATTGATAGGATTCCATTTTCCAGAGTATATTTCTCGATAACCGAATTACAGTCCAAGTCATCATAGATGGTCTTTGTCTGATTGCTTTCATAGATGGTCTTTGTCTGATTACGTCTCCCGTGATCACGTTTTGTATCAATAACATCCCGCGTTTTCTTAATATAATGAATGCCGTCGCTGCTGAAATAGAGGTCTTGCTCCGTCGTTAAGTGCTTTATTTTTTCTAGGATTGAATCCCTTTCTTGCCCGGCTGCTATGATGGGCTGCGCGTATTTTTCTGAAAAGACAGGCAATAAAAGGATCTTTTTGATTTCTTTCTTCGAAAAATACACTTTTATCATCAGTCCTTCCCGTGTATTTTGCGATTGATATTGGTCAAACACAAAGTTTCCGAGGCTATAAAAAATGTATTTTCCA
>JAQSXD010000203.1 GCA_029266295.1 Bacillota bacterium
ATTCACTAGCGATGCAAACTGCTGAAAAGACGAGCCCCTCTGCCGCAAGCATCAATAGCAAGGTTTATCACCTTCATATTAATTTTACCGCGGACTGCCAGATGGAGAATATTCGTGCATTTATGCTCGTTAATAAACTTGAGACCATAGGAAAGGTGCTTGCTACCATTCCTGAAGAACTGAGTACCAACAAAGATGCATCCAGCATCATATCACAGAATGGTTTCTACTGTAGTATTGAGACTAGCCTTCCCCAAGAGCAAATCACAGCTATGACGAAGGGTACATTATCTGTTTACACCGTTGAATTCATCAGTGCTTTGCCCAATGCCGCCGTCAAGGCGGAAACGAAGACCGTCTCTTCCGCTTCCGTCGATACCACGCCTGTTGCAAACAGTGCATCGGACTCGGAGTCTGTGAAAGCTGCCCCCAATAGTTCTGATTTATCTGGCGATAACGGCAAAGGAAAAGCAGGAAAGCAGAATCTAATCAACGTTGATTTAAATAAGCTTGATACCCTAATGGATCTTGTAGGCGAAATTGTAATCACCGAGTCCATGGTTTCAGGCAGCTCCGACCTAGCAGGGCTTGAGCTGGATAACTTCAATCGAGCTGCAAGACAGCTCCGAAAGCTGACAGACGAATTACAGGACATCGTGATGTCCATCCGAATGGTACCCATCGCATCGACCTTCCAAAAAATGCGCCGTATCGTTAGAGACATGGGTAAGAAGCTTGATAAAGATGTGGATCTGGTACTCATGGGAGAAGCCACAGAGGTTGACAAGACCATCATTGACGGCATCGCCGATCCTTTGATGCATCTTGTGAGAAATGCCATGGATCACGCCATCGAAGATAAGGATGGAAGATCCGCAGCAAAAAAAGATCCGGTAGGCCGAATCATTCTATCTGCTCAGAACATCGGCGGCGATATCATTATCTCCGTAAGCGATGACGGAAAAGGCCTCGATGCAGAGATGATACTGGAAAAAGCAAAGGCAAAAAATCTTCTGACGAAGCCGGAAAGTGATTATACGGAAAAAGAAATATTTAACCTGCTGACAATGCCCGGTTTCTCCACGAAAGAAGCCGTTACCGAGTTTTCCGGACGAGGCGTGGGTATGGATGTGGTCAAAAAGAATATCGAGAAGATCGGAGGTACTGTTACCATTGAAAGCGTCAAAGGAAACGGAACCAATATCTTCTTCAAGATACCCCTCACCCTGGCGATTATTGCCAGTATGGAAATCAAAGTGGGCAGCAATGTCTACGCAATACCGATCAACAACATCCGTGAATCCTTCAAGGCCACACAAAAGCAGCTGCTTACTGATCCTGACGGCAATGAAATGATCATGATCCGCGGGGTATGCTATCCGATTATACGGCTGCACAAAATCTTCCATCTTCAAGATGCCCAGACAAACCTCACCGATGGAATTCTGCTGCTTGTGGATTCCGGTGACCGGTTGGCCTGCATCCTTGCGGATGAGCTTTTGGGCAAGCATCAAGTTGTGGTTAAGCCCCTGCCTGTTTATCTCAGCAGATACGCAGCAAAGGGAGTTGGCATCGCAGGCTGCACCATACTGGGTGATGGAAGTATCAGCTTAATTTTGGATGTCCAGGGGATATTAAATCAGTATTAGTGACAAAAAGATATTATTGACAAAGAGACGAACGACAGGAGACTGCTCTATGATATACATAAACGATGATGAATTCAACGCCATCACCTCATATATCAAAACGAATTACGGTGTAAACCTGACTCAAAAAAGACCGCTGATCGAAGGCCGGCTTAGCAATTATATTGCTGGTCTCGGTTTTACAAATTATAAAGACTATTTTGAATATGCAAAGAATGACCGGGTGAATGATGAGATGACTATGCTAATCAATAAGTTGACCACCAATCACACCTATTTCTTCAGAGAAAATGAGCATTTTGAATTTTATAGCAACATTGTGCTCCCTTGGATTGAAAAAACGCTCAAATCCAAGGATTTAAGAGTCTGGAGCGCAGGCTGCTCATCCGGACAGGAGCCTTATACCCTTGCGATGATTACCTTAGAATATCTGGGTGCAAACGCTGCAAGCTGGGATCATACGATTCTTGCTTCTGATATCTCCAACAAAGTGTTGAACATCGCCAAAAGCGGTATTTACACCCGTGAGGAACTTGGCGAGGTTCCCCACAGCTGGATCAAGAAGTACTTCAAGGCATACGAAGAAGATAAATTCGTCGTTTCTGACGGGTTAAGAAAGAGCGTTGCCTACCGGAATTTCAATCTTTTAAATGAGTTCGGCTTTAAGAAACAATTTCAGTGCATCTTTTGCAGGAATGTGATGATTTATTTTGACATGCCAACAAAAAATGCGATTATCAACAAATTTTATGATGCCTTGGAACCAGGGGGCTATTTTATGATCGGACACAGCGAGTCGCTTTCATCCTGTGATCATAAATTTAAATATATTAAGCCCTCGATCTACCAAAAGGTTTAACACCTATATCATGGGATGAAAATCTTAAAATTATCGTCTTAGGCTTAAGTTTTCCGCGCAGAGGACGATATATTAAATATCAAGGGGGTGCAAACAATGGCAGTATCTAGTACAAGTTCAAACTCTAGTTCAATATCGAATCTCTCGGCGAAAACCGGAATGGGCGGCTTGGTCTCAGGCATGGATATCGACTCATTAGTAGAGAAGATGACCGCTACCAGCAGGCAGAAGATCTTAAAACAAAAGCAGAATGTCCAAAAGCTGGAATGGAAACAAACGGCCTACCGATCCGTCACCTCTGGGCTAAAGGAATTTCAAACCAAATATCTGGATGTGCTTTCCAAAAGTAATTTCCGCAGTACGGCTTTTTTTAACACAATTAAGGCTGCTTCGTCCTCAGATGCAGTTACAGTGGCTTCAACTTCCGCAGCCATCACTGGCACCATGAAAATTGATTCCATCACACAGCTTGCTACAAATCAAACAATTACCATGGCGGAGGGTGCGACTGCAACCAATCCACTAACGTCCTCTGGTTCCGTTAAAAGCTTTATTGATGGTTTAGAAGCTGGTGACTCTATTAGTTTGACACTGGACGGCAGAGTAAGAACAATTACCTTCGACAGCGATTTTGTCAATGCAGTTCAAAACGGTACTCTGACAGATGCGGACAAGGCCCAACTTTTTGAATCAAAGTTTCAGAGTCTAATTAACACAGCGTTCGGAGCTGACGGATCCAGCAGTGTTATTTCTGTTTCTGTAAATAGTGACAAGCTCACTTTTTCGGCCGAGGGCTCTCGATTAACCCTCAGTTCCGTAAACGACAACGATACGCTGACAAAGCTTGGTTTTACCAGTGGGCAGTCCAACAAGCTCGTCCTCGGAAATTATCTTTCCAATCAAAATCTTAAACTACCGCTGACCGCTTCAAGCGATGGATTTTATCGATTTGAAATCAACGGTGAAGAATTTGAATTTGACAGTACGGCCACTTTATCCGCTGTGCTTGAAAAGATTAATTCCAGTAAAGCCGGAGTGACAATATCCTATTCAGCTCTGAATGATCGGTTCACGATGACTGCAAAGGAAAGCGGAAGCGGTGACAACATTACCATAAACGATAAAGACGGTAGCAATCTCATGAAAGTCCTCGGTTTGAGCGAAGAAGCCGGAGCTGTATCTACTGCTGGAGTCAACGCAATATTAAAAGTTAACGGCCAAACGATTAGCAGAAGCTCCAATTCTTTTGAATTAGACGGTGTGAAGCTTACATTAAATAAAAAGACTGACGAGGCCGTAACTCTGACCATGACAAATGATGCCACCTCATTAAAGGATACGATCAAATCCTTTGTTGCTGATTATAACGCTATGATTAGCCTCGTCAATGGCCTTATAACAGAAAAGGCGAACTCCGATTATCAGCCTCTGTCTGACGAGGAGAAGAGCGAAATGTCAGAAACGGAAATCAAAAACTGGGAAGCCAAAGCGAAATCAGGTATTTTAAAGGGCGACTCCTTGCTTCGAGATGTTTCTTCCAAGCTGCATTCAGCAATGCTTGGAATTTCCGTGAACGAATTCTCTCTTTACAGTATGGGGATCACTTCTGCCGGATATACAGAAAACGGAAAGCTGGAAATAAATGAGGAAAAACTGGAGGCTGCATTGGAAACCAAGGGCAGCGAAATCAGGAATCTCTTTACTGAAGTCGGCGGAATCGGCACTTCGCTTAACAACATCATCACAAACGCAACAAAAACAAGCGGCGTAAAGGGTTCCAGAGGTACTCTCGTTGAAGCCGCCGGTGTCGAAAATACAACTTCTCAAACGGAGAATACCATCTACGAACAGATTAAACGAACCAATAAGACAATTACCACCTTACAGACCCGGCTCACAAATGAAGAAACCAGGCTCTGGAAACGGTTTACTGCTATGGAAACGGCAATCAACGGATTGAACTCGCAAAGCTCCATCCTATCGCAGTTCAGCAGTAATTCTTAACGGTCAAGAATAGAAAAGAATTGAATGAGGTGTAAATCATGCAGCAGGCAAATTTATATCAGCAGTATAAATCACAATCCTTAGAAACCCTTACGAAGGGGGAAATAGTAGTTAAGCTCTTCGAAGAAGCATCGAAACAGATCAGCATAGGCATATTTTTTGCCAATAATGGTAATGCACCCAAATCCTTCAGCAGCATTGTAAAAGCGCAGAAAATAATCCAGACATTGAATTTTTCTTTAGACAAAAAATATGAGATATCTGCCGAGTTAGGAGAGATGTATCTCTTTCTTCATCAAAAGCTGGCCGAAGCGAATACCAACAAGAACGTGTCTCTAATGAGAGAAATTCTGTCACTAGTCGATGATCTTAAGGATACCTTCAGACAGGCTGAAAAATTGGCAAGAGTTCAAAGATAAATGAGATTTGTTGATTTGATTTTAAAGGTTATGCAAAATGACAGGTGTAGAAATGTAAGGGAGTTGCGGGATGGATTTGACACAAGAATATTATCAAAAGAAAAAAGCGCTTCTTAATCAATGTCTTCGACTCAGTGAAGATATCGCAAGTGGACTTGAGCAGTGGGAAAATCTCGCAAGCATATTGTCTGAACGAGAAAGTATTCTCGACCAGATCAAAGAATTAGAGATCGTCACCACAGAAGAAACGAAACGTTCTCTTCCCCATGAAAAAAGACGTGATCTAGATCAGTCAATCAAATTGATTCTAGACTTCGATCAGGATACCATAAAAGCAATGCGCAAAGAACAGCAGGACATCATGGCCTCACTGAAAGCCAATATTCAGGAGCAAAAAACCATCCAGTATGGTACTTCTACCCAGCCGTCCAGCGGCAGGCTCATGAATTATGGATTATAGAAATTAACATGGGACGATAAGATAAAATCATAATGAATTTTGTTTCTCATTAAAGTAACATAAGGAAAACCTCCGGACATCGAAATGTCAGGAGGTTTTTATTAGAAATGGTTTTTTCCTTTTCGGTTGAAGCCCAGGATATCTGACAACTTATATTTTCCCAGCTTTGCTTGAAGCATTTCCTCTTCATTGAACTCAGCCTCTGGCGCAGGCGTTCTAAGGACAGCAGATTCCAATGCCAATTGGATCATCTCCTCCATACTTCCTCTGTAAACACTGATACAGGCGAAATACAGGCGATAGTCAAGGTAATCCTCTGTCTCACACAGCTGCAGCAGCTTTTCCAGTGCAGCTTCCGCTTCCTCAAGTTTTGTTTCCGTAAAAAGGATAGAAAACGAAGAATCATTACACCGGCCAATAAGATCCGTTTTTCTTGTATTGCCGCAAATGATCTCCGAAACGTAGGAAATGCAGGCATCAAGCTGATTTTCGTCCTGATGATCCTCTAGCTCCGAGATCGGTTCGATTCTGACGACAGCCAGGGAAAGAGGGTTGCCATAACGCTGGCTTCGCAGCATCTCCCGCTCTGCCTGTTCTACAAAGCCGCTAAGGCTGTAAATTCCGGTCAAGAGGTCAATTTTTGTGATGGCCTTCATGAAGACTTCTTCCCGATCCACCTTCGGCAATGCCTGAGCAAGGTATTTGAATTTCAGGATCGTCGGCTTCAGATCAGTGTAGCCTAAACAAACCCGCCAGCTGCTGCCATCAAAGGCCACATACTTTTGGGTGTTTTCTTCACAGATCTGGCCTGTTGAGATCTGCATCTCCGTTAAGCCCACGGAAAACTGAAAGATTGTGGGATAGATCACTCCTGCATAGTCGCAATTGGTATACTTACGAAAATATGTAATCTTGTAATTCCCCAGCTTATACACCTGGGAAACGGCTTTCTTCCATTCCAGGAAGTCCTCCTGGGGAATGTTTTCAATATCAATTCGAGTCAATTTTTGATAGGCATTTTCCCATCGTTCATTCACCGTTTCGCAGAAAAAATCATCTAAGACCCGTGCAGCGGCGTCCTCTTCCTTTTTTGCCTCCCTTACTGGGTCCGGCTGACTTTTTTCCTGCTGTTTTTCCTTATTTATGACCGTTGAAGCAAAGGGCTTTGCCCCGTGGTACCGCATCCACTCGACGTGATATTCTTTGCGCTTCCTGCTGTCTCCCACCACACCGTAAGCAACATTAATGTCCTTCATCCGTTCTGATGCAAGAGGACTTTTGTTGATATCTGGATGGTACATTTTGGACAAGCAGCGATAGGCCGCATCAATAATATCTTGACCGGCATCATGATGCACCTGCAGAGTTTTGTAAAAGTCGATATGCTTATTCATTTCACTTGTCCTTATGCTGTCTCT
>JAQSXD010000204.1 GCA_029266295.1 Bacillota bacterium
TCTCATGGCAGCAGACATCCTTCTTTACGATACCGATGTGGTTCCTGTTGGAAATGATCAGAAGCAGCACATTGAGATTACAAGAGATTTGGCTGAACGAATCAACAACAAGTACGGCAAGACCTTTGTGGTGCCCGACGGAAGGTTTTTAAAGGAAGGTGCCAGGATTATGTCATTGGATGATCCTACTTCTAAAATGAGTAAAAGCGCTGAGAATATTCACAGCAGGATTTCTCTTCTGGATGATGCAAATAAGATAAAAAAATCTATTATGAGGGCAACAACCGATTCTGAGGGAACCATCCGCTTTGATATGGAAAACAAACCCGGCATCAGCAACCTACTGAATATTTACAGTGCATTTTCCGGAATGCAGGTTCCTGATATCGAGAAAAAATATGAAGGACTTGGTTACGGAGATTTTAAAAAGGATTTGGTAGAGGTTACCGTTGATGCAATTCTGCCGATCCAGCAAAGATATAACGAAATACGTGAATCGGAAGAGCTCGTAAAGATTCTTAAGGATGGCGCGGAAAAAGCAAACGCCATATCTGAAAAAACCATCAGCCGAGTAAAACATAAATTCGGACTGGGGCTCTAGCCGACATGGCATCTGCTCTTGTAAAAAATAAAAATAAGAGTAGGAGTATGCAAAATAAAAACGAAGAAATCTTACCAAGTAAGACTTCTTCGTCTATTGAAATTCAGTATACTTGATGAGGTTAAAAAAAGCAATAGTTTTTATAAAAACTATTGCTTTTTTTAATTTTTTTATATTTTTTTAATCTTTCTTCATTTGAAAATTTAAATTCCACCTTTGTTAGTACCTAGCGGGATAAGACTCTACGGAGCGTAGGTTGTCAAGTAACAGGTAGATCTGTTAATTTAAATCGTATAGAAGCCACAATTAAATAAAGGTTTTTAATGAAAGGACAACCAAAATGTGTACATTTCACCCCTTAGATTTGCAATTATGGTCCAGGGCACAAACATTTTACTATTATACTGAAATGGCGCCAACAACCTATACGATCAATGTTGTGATGGACGTAACTTTAATGAAGAATACCCTGAAAAAGAAAGGATATAAATTCTTTCCCGCGTACTTATATTTAGTAACGAGAGCGATTGATAAACAGCAGGAACTGAGAATAGGAGTACAGGACGGTGTCCTGGGATATTGGGACCATTTGACTCCCGCATATCCTCAGTTTCACGAAGAAGATAAAACGATTTCTCTACTATGGACGGAATACCAAGACTGCTTCCAAACATTCTACGAGAACTATGTTGCCGATACCTTGAATTATGGGGAAAGACATGGGCTTCTCTCACGAAAAGGCATCCCTTTACCAAATGCATATATCGTGTCCTGCATTCCTTGGTTTACGTTTCAAAGCTTTTCCCTGCATAATCATGGAATAAAGGATTATTATTTTCCGAGTTTTGAAGCGGGAAAGATCACAGAAAATAACGGCATACTGGAAATGCCGCTTTCTGTTACCGTACACCATGCAACCACAGACGGGTATCATTTAAAGGTGTTTTTCGAGGAACTGCAAAGAACGATGAATACCCCGGAAGAATGGATGTAATGAATTAAAAAATAAGTCTTCGCATTTTTGCCTCACTTTCCATCAGCGGCTGATATGCAGGAAAAAAATCAAATAACGGCTCCGCTGCTTTGGTAAAAACAAAGGAATCACAATTGCCTGCTCTCTCCCCCACTCCGAACAGCGTAACGTCCACCAGCTCCGCTCCTGATTTTGCAGCTTCCAGCGCAACAGCCTCTGCCATACCCAGATCATTATGGGTATGAATACCAAGGAGAATATCTGTATGCTCTTTCAGATTGCACACCAGTTTGCGGGCTGTTGTGGGGGTGAGGATCCCAACTGTATCGGCTATTCTTACGGAAGAGACCTGCATGCGCTGCAGAGATTCTGTCAGAGAGGCTAGAAATGAGATGTCAGCTCTTGAAGCATCTTGAAAGCCAACAGACACTTCATACCCCTGTTCTCGCGCAAAAGAAACGCAGGAATTCATTGTTTTGGATACCCACGATCTGCTTTGCCTGAGCATGGTATAGATCATGCCATCAGAAACAGGTACGCTGATGTGAATTACATCGGGGTTGCAGTCAAAGGAATGGCGGATGTCGGTTTTGTCCATTCGATTCCATACAGAAATTTTTGACTGCTTTCGAACATCTATGATCTCCAAAATTATGTCTTTTTCAAAAGTTCCCATTGCGGGTATGCCGGCTTCTATTTGGTAAAATCCCAGTTGATCCAGCATCACTGCCAACCCCTTTTTTTGTCCTGGGCTGAGACAGAGTCTGGGACTCTGTTCTCCATCCCGAAGCGTAGTATCTGTAAGAAAACACTTCTTTTTCATCCCGTTACCTCCAAACTACTTTCTTCCCGCTGTTCTTTTAGTAATAGATAAAGCTCAATGTCGCTGACATTTCTTTGATCTCGCATTGCCTTCTCTCTGATGAGGCAGAGCAAAGCTTCAGTTTCTTGATCCGAGTATGCAAGCTTTAATTCTTGAAGTTTTTGACGTACCGCATTCATTCCTGAGAATTTTCCAAGAGAAAAAAGCCGTTTCGCTCCGACGAGTTCCGGTGGGAACGGCTCATAATTACGGTGATTTTTAAGGATGCCGTCGATATGGATTCCCGATTCTACTTCAAAAATTCTATCTCCCAATATTGGCTTATGAGGAGGAATTGTGTTCCCTGTTAGTTTTTCATATAAAAACCCCAGCGCTTTAAGGCGCGTAAAATCCAGAGGCTTAAGGGGAGCACCGCATCCATGCAACGCAAGAAGAACCTCTTCCAGCGGAGCATACCCTCCCTCTCCCATTACACTGCATACGATACTGCTTCCCCCTGCTGCGATCCATTCAACCGTCAAGGCAGTCCCAGCATAACCCGCATTTTTTGTACAAAAACTCAGTTCGCAAGGCAATAACAAAAGTGATTGATATACTGAAACATAATCCTGAAGAAACAACTTGCCGGACGCACTGATTAAAATTTCACCCATCTCCTGTTTTATTACTGCCTTTGATAACTCATAGTTTCCCTTGAGAAGTGCATGAATTTCAGGTGTTAGCATGATTCGATCCACACCAAGGGAAAGCAGTTCTTGATAAAATGATGCGACCAGGTCAGAATCTGCTCGACTGATACGGCTGCTGTTAAGGGTTGCATCGGTTATGGTAATCAATTTAACTCCCCCTATCGCAAGGCTCCCTGTCAGATCATAAGATCACCGACAGGTAGGCCTTTTTCAAAATGCTCCTCCACGATACGAGGAACATCCTCCTCTGTGAGATTTCCATACCAGACTCCTTCGGGATAGACCACTACAACGGGACCTTTGGCACAGATACCGAAGCATCCGCAGTTTGTAATCATCACGTCATCGGATAAATCCCGGTCTTCCACTTCCTCAGAAAACAACCCGACGAAATCAACACTTCCCTTGGAATGACAGAAACCCTTCTGAATTCCGTTGGGTCTGCCGCTGGTACAAATAAAAACATGATATTTTGGTGTGATCATGAAATGGCCTCCTTTTGGTATCCGTTCATTACAGATCCATTCTCAAACAATTTTATTTTGCTGTTTTCATCCATGAGAATTACTGCGGCATCCGCTACTGCATCCTCAATCTTTCCATAATACATCATCGATGCGATACCCTTTTCTGCTAGCTTTTGTTTTGGACTTTCCCCGATTCTCATGGCAATGACGCAGCAGCAGTCGCTGATCGTATGAAAAATTCTCTCCAGCTTGCCTGCTTGCATCACATCTTCCGGAACCGTTAAACCCTTCCTTACTTTGGCGCCGCAGTTTTCAGAGCCAGAGCAGTATTTTGTAACGCTTCTCCGCTCTATAAACCGGAATTCACCAAGGTGGTACTCATAGACATAGAGATCGGAAACATGGCCAAAGTGCTGATCTACCAGAACACCTCCCTTAGAAGCCACTGCAAAACGGATAGCCTTGCTGGTGTCGGACTGTTTATCAATGCCGATTTTAGGCAGACCCGACTTGCTGGCTCCAGGCTTAGGTACAGACTGAGTCAGTGGACTGACTTCGAGCTGAGGTGCAGTCATCTTTTCAAATTCCAGCGACAAATCATGTTCCAAGGTACCGACAGCATCTGCACGACATTGCTGGCAATGATACATCTGGTTTAAAAACTGCCCGCACTTTTTTCGCATTTCCATAATTTCTTTATTGCTGGTCAGTGGCATATGTTCAAATGCACTGCCCGCTACGGGGATCATCTGCATGATGTTGGTAATAAAACAGCCAAGCTCCTTCACCTTATTTACGACTTCAGGTATATGCGTGTCGTTGATGCCTTTGAGCATGACGATGTTCACCTTACAGACAATTCCCAGCTCTTGCAGCATCTTCAGGCCGCTGAGCTGATTGGCAAGGAGGATTCCGGCGGCAGCTTCACCACGGTAAGTTGTTCCCATATAAGTTACTGTTTTATAGATCAGGCTTCCGATGGCAGGGTCAAGGGCGTTGATGGTAACCGTTACGTGGGTGATTCCAAGCTTTAAAAACTCTTTGGCATAGAGGGGGAGCATAAGGCCATTGGTTGAGATGCAGAATGTTACATCGGGATCCTGCTCTCTGATCAGGCGAAGCGTTTTCTCTGTAAGCGCAAAGTCTGCCAATGAATCTCCCGGTCCGGCAATTCCCACAACCTTAAGATTCGGGACGGACTTCTTGGCAACAAAATATTTTTCCAGCGCTTCCTCCGGAGAAAGAATCCTGGTGGTGACTCCCGGACGGCTTTCGTTGGGACAGTCAAATTTTCTAAGGCAGTAATTGCATTGAATATTACACTTTTTTGCCACTGGCAGATGAATCCTGGCAGAACCAGACGCGCACCCGCTGAAGCATGGATGGGTCTTTGTTTTGTTCTGTTCCTTGTCCTGAGTAAAATCCGCTCTATAATATTTATCGTAAAGCTGACTCCTGAAACGGTGCTCTTTTTTGCTGAGAATGGTATTTGTAATTTTGTCCAAAAGGATCATGGAGCCTTCGTATCCAAGGGTTCTGATTCTCTGACCGCCTACGTGGTCGTGGATGGGGAACGCACATCGAATCAGAGGAATTTCAATTTTTTCTTCTATTCTCCGACCGTCGGAACTGCCGATCATCAGGTTTGCTCCGTATTTCACAGCATACGCTTCAATATGGTCAAAGTCGCAGGTATCAGCAATGACGAAATCATCGACAAAAAAACCATCAGCCACTTGGTGGATCTGATCTCGCAGTGAGGATTCGAGCGCGTCACATTTTGCTCCCGTTGCCGTTACCACGGGAGTGATGCCGTTTTCAAGACAGAGTCTTACTATGCTGCAGACAAAATCCGGATCTCCAAAGACCACCGCTCTGCCTTCGCCATTATATTTATGAGAATCCACCATGGCGTCAAGATATCTTCCCCTTTCCTTAAGTACTTCAGCAGGAAGCGTACTATCTTTTTCCATCAGAAGCTCAACAAAGGTATCTGTGTCTCTTAGACCAATCGGCATGTTGCATCGAACAAGAGGTATGCCGTATGTTTCATTGAGGTATTTTCCCGGGGAATAGGCTTCACTGTTTAATGTTGAAAGCTCAATCGTCAGGTGGGAACCTGCCATTTTAGAAATATCACTAAGAGATGTTCCTCCTTGGGGAAGTCTTTCATAAACAGCTTGATACGAACCGTCAAGATTTTCTGATAAATCGGGAAAGAGGATATAGTCCGTTCCTAACCGGTTTAAGAGATCTTTGAGATATCTTGTGTCGGCGGGGCTGATCATCCCAGTGATAATATTGATTTTCTGGTGTTTCTCAGTATCCATTTCCGTATACTGAAGGATCGCCCGGAGTGCTGCAAAAAAACCTTCGTACTGCGTTCCCGAATACCCACAGGAGGATACCGGAATAATTTTTACGTTGTGCTCCGGATGCGTAATATAAAAATCTTGAATCATTCGGGGTAAATCTTCGCCTATGGTCTCTGCAAGACATGTGGTAGCCACACCGATGACCTGGGGATGATAAAGAGAAATTAGGTTTTCCAGTCCCTTCACCAGATTTTTTTCGCCGCCGAATACCGTTCCCTGCTCGGTAAGGGAGCTGGAGGCAATATCCACCGGCTCGTTATAATGGGTTGCCATATGTCTTCTTATGTAAGTACTGCAGCCTTGAGAACCGTGGAGCATGGTCATGCAGCCCTTGATTCCATAAAACGCACTGACGCTTCCCATGGGCATACACATCTTACATGGATTCACATTGAGATTGACTAAATTCATGCTCATAACGCAAGCCCCCCTCCTTTCGGTGCAGGCATTTTAAGATACTGCCAGACCGGGCTGTTGATCGATCGGTTTACTTCTTCTGTAAAATTGATGACGCCGTCGTATCCGGCCAGTGCATGTTTTCTTTCGTGGTTGTGATCGCAGAAGGCGATTCCAAGCTTATATGCCAAAGGTCGTTCCTTTACCCCGCCCACCAGAATATCCGCTCCCATCTGCTTCATAAACTGTTCCAGCTCCGCAGGATTTGCATCGTCTAAAATGACGGTATCCTTGTCGACTAACTGGTTGATTACCTCATAATCCTCGGGTTTTCCAGTCTGAGTACCCACCACAACGGTCTTCATTCCCATGGCAGCAAACTGACGAATCAGAGAGATGGCCTTAAATCCGCCGCCTACGTAGATTGCAGCTCTTTTTCCTTTCAGGCAGTGGTCATATTTGGCCAAGACTGCTTCCAACCGG
>JAQSXD010000205.1 GCA_029266295.1 Bacillota bacterium
GAGGTTTTAAATCGTGCAGTAAATCAGACAAAAGAGATCATCCTGGAAAAGAACGTTAATACGGATAATCTGGATATCACCGCGAAGCAAGTCGGGATCGGTGCGGTTATCTTCCAGGAGCTTTCCAATAACAGAATCAAGGATTATGTCTTCTCCTGGGATAAAGTATTAAACTTTGAAGGTGAAACAGGACCTTATGTTCAGTATACTCATGCGAGAGCAGCCAGCCTTCTGCGAAATGGCGGTGAAAGCACAGCCAAGGCTCTTACAGCCCCAGAAAAAGCAAATATGAGCTACATTACAGGGGACAGCGCTTATGAGCTGGCGAAGCTGGTTTACAGATTCCCGAATGCAGTACTGGATGCAGGAGAAAAATACGAACCTTCCGTTGTTACAAGACATATCGTAAATATAGCCCAGAGCTTCAATAAGTTCTACCACGACGAGCATATTCTGGTAGAAAACGAAGAGGAGAAACAGGCGAAGCTGCTTCTGGTTTATGCTGCGAAGCAGACGATCCAGAACGGACTGAACCTTCTCGGTATGGAAGCGCCGGAAAGAATGTAAGGCATAATAGAAAGGAAGTTATCATAATGAGATACGAAGGCAGTGTTTATAGACCGCCCAGTGAGGCGTACAGCCTTATTATACAGGTTACAATTGGGTGCGCCCATAACAAATGTACCTTCTGCAGTATGTTTAAGGATAAAAGATTTCGGGTCAGAAATGTCAGCGAAGTTCTGGAAGATTTGGATATGGCCAGGCAAAATTACAGGAGGATCAACAGGATCTTTCTTGCAGACGGCGATGCATTGGTCTTGCAGAACAAAGAATTGCTTGTAATTCTGGACTACATCAAGAAGCTTTTCCCGGAATGTGAACGCGTGGGGATCTATGGCTCCCCACAGGATATCCTGAGAAAATCCCATGACGAGCTTGTGGAGCTACGAGAACACGGCATCGGAATCATCTATATCGGTGCGGAATCGGGAAGTGACCGCGTGCTGAAAGCAGTAATCAAGGGAGCAACCAGAGCAGATATTATCGAATCGGTCAAACGCGTCGAGCTGGCCGATATTCCCACATCAGTTACCTTCATTTCAGGTCTTGCCGGTAAGGACGGCTGGGAGGATCATGCCATCGAGTCCGGAACCATGATCAGCGAAATGGAACCTTCTTATGTGGGTCTGCTGACGTTGATTACTGAGCCGCGTGCCGAAATGCACCACGAGATTGCAGAGGGACGTTTCAAGGTACTTTCCCCTGTTGAGGTTCTGAAGGAGACGGAACTGCTTCTTGAACACACAAATGTGAATAAAACCTGCGTATTCCGAAGCAACCATGCATCTAACTACGTGTCGCTGAAAGGGGATCTGCCCCGGGACAAAGAGTTGATGCTCAGCCAGTTGCGAAACGCCATGAATCACACAGACTCGCTGAAGGACGACCGATTCCGTATGCTGTAGAGCATGCCGGGTAAACCTGAAGCTGTGAACTAACCGCTACGGAGACCGGATATGAAACTATTACTTACCACGCTGAATTCCAAATATGTGCACTCCAATCTGGCATTGAAGTATCTCTATGCCAGTGCGGAGAGCTGCAGGCGTAATATCGACATTCAGGAATTCACCATTAACAATGATGACGATTACATATTGACAGAGCTGCTGCGAAAGGACTATGATCTGATCTGCTTTTCCTGCTATATCTGGAATGTGGAAAAGACGCTCTATCTGGCCGAGACTTTAAAAAAGGCCAGACCCGACCTGAAAATCCTTTTCGGAGGGCCTGAGGTCAGCTATGATGTGGTTCCATTTATGGGGCAGCATAAGTTTGTGGATTTTATCATTTCAGGTGAAGGAGAAGGGCCCTTTAGTGAATTTGCGGAAAGCATGATATCAGGAACGCCTGAACTTGAGCGCATCAGAGGTCTTACGTACCGCATTGACGGAAAAATCTTCGTGAATCCGCCTGCGCCGCCGCTGGTCTTTGAATCGGTGCCCTTTCCATATCTAAGCCTTGTATGTGAGGATGACAAAATCATGTATTATGAGTCCTCAAGAGGCTGCCCTTTTCAATGCAGCTACTGCCTTTCCTCTATTGAGCGCAAGGTCAGAATGCTGCCTATGGAGCGGGTCCGATCGGATTTGAGTTATTTTATTTATAAGCAGGTGAAACAGGTCAAATTCATCGACAGAACCTTTAACTGGGACAGACAAAGGTGCGCAGGGATTATGAACTATCTGATTCTCAGCGACAACGGCGTAACCAACTTTCACTTTGAACTTTGCGGGGATCTGGTGGATGAGGAGCTCATCCGGCTGCTGGCTCAGGCGAGACCAGGATTGTTTCAATTTGAAATTGGCGTCCAGTCCACCCATGAAAAAACACTGGCCGCATGTAACAGAAACAGTAATTTTCCAAAGCTTGCTGAGAATGTGAAGCGCCTCAAAGCATTGGGAAATATTCATCTTCATCTCGATTTAATCGCCGGGCTGCCCTATGAGGATTATGCATCGTTTCGAAGCTCTTTCAACGATGTCTACCAATTGAAAGCCCATCAGTTGCAGCTGGGTTTTTTAAAGTTGATCAAAGGAGCTCCCATCAGGGAGCAGGCAGAGGAACACGGATACGTCTACAGGAGCAAAGCGCCCTACGAGATTATTTCAAATAACTACATGACTGCCCTGGATTTGGTTCGATTAAAGAAGATGGAGAATCTTCTGGATTTATATTATAATAGAGGTGGCTTTCGCCGAACGCTGGACTATTGTATGGACAACCTTGCGCTGGAACCCTTTGATTTTTATGAGGAGTTCGCCGATTATTATTACCTGAAAGGTTTTCAGCACAAGTCTCATAAAAAGGAAGATCTGTACCGGATTTTTCTGCTTTACGCAAGCTGGAAGGAACGCTTTATTCCCGATATTAAAGACACAATGCAAAAGCTGCTCACACTGGATATGAAGGAGACCCTCAATCCGGATGCGGTGAAAAAATTTGAGAGAAAGGGATGGGAAATCCTGTAGGTGAAATGATGCAATTTCTGAAGAAAAAAGAAGACAAGATTGAAGCACCCCAGAAAAATCCGGAAGAGTATGATATCAAGGAGCGTCCGGATCGAGTCGGAAAATATCTCAAGAAATACACGAAGACCTTCGTTTTTGATGAATTCAGTGATGATTATATCAAACGAACAAATCTCGAATATATGAAAGGTGTTCCGATTCCTCTTCGTAAAGAGGATCTGGAAGGGTTTAAGGGAGGAGAAGGGATCAAGATCCCGTATCTTCAGGAAAATCTGGCCTGGATCATGGGGATTGATCCCAAATTTCAATACAATGAGCAGTATATCAAACTGCTTTCCGGTTTTGCCCCAAAGCGAATTGTCAATGCGCTCGTAAAAAAGGGCAGAGATTTGGCGGAACTAAAGGACCTAGATGCAGCTGCCATTCATTTCCGAGCAGCACTCTGTATTTTGCCAACCAATATTCATGCCATGTACAGCTATGCAAGAGTCTGCAGAGAGCTTTACCTTTCCAGCAATAATGCAGAGTATATTGGACGTTTTAAAGCGGAATCCATCGAGTATTTTGAACTCTTGGTTGATTTCTATCCGAGGTACAACCAGTCCTATTATTATCTAGGCTACGCCTATTTGAATATGGGGCTATATATCAAAGCGAAACTTACCTGGGAGCAGTTTCTCAAACGAAACAGCAATTTAAAAGACAGAAAAGAAATTATGGAACGGATGCGTCAGCTTGAACAGCCGGTTAAGATCGAAGAAGGCTGCAATGCTGTTCTTTCAGGACGATATGAACTAGGGATCGATATTTTGGAGCCCTTTGTCAATACAAAATTTAAAGATTGGTGGCCCATGTCCTATTATCTTGGTGTAGCATATCTGAGAACAGGAAATCGTAAGGATGCCGTCACAAACTTTAAGAATGTTCTGGCATTGAATCCTTCTCACGTAGAGTCTATGGAGGAACTGGCGGACATTTATGCAGAAAGCAAGGATAAGGAAAACGAGACGAAGTACAGAAAGAAAGCCGAATTAATTCAATCCGGTGGACATAAGTAGAATAACCGAAGTATTGTGAATAAGGGAGGATATGAATGAAACAATTGATGACAGGAAACGAAGCCGTGGCAAGAGGAGCCTATGAAGCTGGATTAACCTTTGCTTCTGCTTATCCGGGCACTCCCAGCACGGAAATTCTAGAAAATATGGTACAGTATAAAAATGACCTGTACTGCGAATGGGCACCCAACGAAAAGGTTGCTTTAGAAGCTGCTATTGGTGCATCGATCGCGGGAGCACGTTCCATGGCAGCGATGAAGCATGTGGGTGTCAATGTTGCTGCAGACCCACTGTTTACCTTTGCCTATACAGGCGTAACGGGAGGCTGTGTTCTTGTTTCTGCTGATGATCCCGGAATGCACAGCTCGCAGAATGAACAGGATAATCGAAACTATGCAACAGCGGCCAGAGTTCTCATGCTGGAGCCCTCAGACAGCCAAGAATCCAAGGATTATATGAAGCTGGGCCTTGAACTTAGTGAAAAGTTTGACACACCAGTTATGCTGAGAATGACGACAAGAGTCTGTCACAGCAAGAGTCTTGTCAGCCTGGAGGATCGGGTTGAAACCGCACTCATCCCCTATGAAAAAAAGATTGCTAAATATGTTGCAACTCCTGCCAACGGAAAGGCGTTGAGAAGAAAACTCATCGACCGTTTAAAGAGCATGGAGGAGTATTCCAATCACGCTGAAATTAATCATGTAGAATATAATGGTTCGGAAGTCGGTGTCATCAGCTCCGGTGTAGCCTATCAGTATGCCAGAGAAGTTTTTGGAGAGGACGTCTCTTATTTAAAGCTGGGCATGACCTTCCCTATGCCAATGGCAAAAATCAAAGAGTTTGCAGGCAAGGTCAAGAAGCTTTACGTGATTGAAGAGATGGATCCCTATATTGAAAACCATCTGAAGATGGCAGGTATCCCTTGTATCGGGAAAGAACTGATTCCTGAGATGGATGAACTGAATACGGATATCGTCCGCAAGGCAATCTTCGGTATCTCTACAGAGACGATTCAATCAGAAAAAGAAGCGGTGGTAAGACCGCCGGCACTTTGCGCCGGATGTCCTCACAGAGGCTTCTTCTATGCCTTGAAGAAGAAAAAGAACATCATCATTACCGGAGATATCGGCTGCTATACGCTTGGTTCTGCAGCACCGCTTTCTGCAATGGATACCTGTATCTGCATGGGCGGAAGCATCAGTGCCGGCCATGGCGCTGCACAGGCTCTGAAAAAGAATGGGTCGGATCTAAAGGTAGTTTCTGTGATCGGTGACTCCACCTTCTTCCATACGGGAATTAACAGCCTGATGGACGTGGTCTATAACAAAGGGAACAGCGTAACCGTGATCCTTGATAATCGCATCACCGGTATGACAGGACATCAGGAAAATCCGGGAACTGGCTTCACTCTAATGGGGGACGTTGCAGTAGAAGTGGATATTCCTCTGCTCTGTAAAGCCATTGGGATGAAGGAAGAAAACGTCATTACGATAAACCCACTTGATCTGAAAGCAACGGATCAAGCGCTCACAGCTGCACTTGCCAAGGATGAGCCTACTGTGATCATTGCGAAATGGCCTTGCATTCTGAAGAAATTCAGCGAGCAGGATAAAAAAGAGTTTGACCTCACACCGAAAAAATGTGAAATTGATCAGGAAACATGCAAGAAGTGTAAGTCCTGTGTCAGAACTGGATGCCCTGCAATTTCTTCTGGAGATCAGATCATAATCAATCCGGATTCCTGCACGGGCTGCAGCATCTGTAAGCAGGTATGTCCCTTTGATGCGATTCGGGAGGTGAAATAAATGAGTGAAGTAAAGAATATCCTTCTTGTCGGCGTTGGCGGACAGGGTACTATTTTGGCCAGCAAGATTCTCTCGGAAGGGCTGTCACAAGCCGGCTATGACGTAAAGATGTCTGAAATCCACGGGATGTCTCAGAGAGGCGGAAATGTCAGCACACAGATTCGCTTTGGCAAAAAGGTGTATTCCCCTATCGTAGGAAAAGGGGAAGCCGACGTGATTGTTGCATTTGAGAAAATGGAAGCACTGCGCTGGATCGAATACCTGAAGCAGGGTGGTAAGATGGTGATCAATGATTTTGAAATTCCATCCGTTCCCATTCAGCAGGGAATCGCCAAATATCCAGAGGGGATTTTGGAGGAGCTGTTACATAAGGCAAAGGCATCGGTGTTTAAGGCCGGAGAAATCGCTTCTGAGCTGGGTAACTCCAAGACGATGAACATCGTCCTTCTGGGAGCACTAACAAAGGCTATGGACATTCCTGGGATTGATTGGGAAGAGGTCATCAGAAACAACGTGAAAAAGGGCTTTGAAGAAATCAATATCAAAGCGTTCCGTGCTGGAGCCGATCAGGTAGCATAACAGTAGAAATTGAAGAATAAATTTTGGGACTGGGGTGCGATTTTATACTCAATCCTCAGTCTTTTTGACTAAATACAGCAAAATGAAAGCATTTGAGACATTGGGTCAATGGCCTGGAACCATGCAGCATCAACGCCTTCAGAGGTGTTGGGCCTTCCCTCTTGAAAAAAAGACAAAAACTTTAGATTATAATAATAAAAGTTGTTGACATTACTGCTCGTTCTGATATATAATAAATCTTGTCGTCAGCGATGATGGATTGGTATTCCAAGGTAGCTCAATGGTGGAGCACTCGGCTGTTAACCGATAGGTTGTGGGTTCGCCCCGGTCTCCGGCACCAACATACTGATTGACAATTGAATGAAGGCGGTAATTGCCGCAAACTTAATACCGCGGGATGGAGCAGCTGGTAGCTCGTTGGGCTCATAACCCAAAGGTCATAGGTTCAAATCCTATTCCCGCAACCATAATTATTATGACAGGTATCACGCCTGTCTTTTAATATCCTACGATCGGTAGCGAACATTAAGGCTCCGGTCTTCGACACGAACATACTGATTGACAACTGAACCATGGCAGTATTGCCACAAATTTAATATCGCGGGATGGAGCAGCTGGTAGCTCGTTGGGCTCATAACCCAAAGGTCAGGGGTTCAAATCCTCTTCCCGCAACCATGAACTTAGCGACAGATAATAATCTGTCGTTTTTTTTTCTGTCGCTAAGTTCATTCGCGCCAGAGGGAAGAGGGCTTGAACGGAAGAACCCCAGAAGGAAGGAACTGATTATATTAAAAAGAATGAACATGGAAAGAAAGACGTTTTTCTGTTGCTATCTGGAAAAAAATGGAGTATGATGAGTGTACAAGGCTAGGGGGTATTGATATGAACTCAATTACAAAAAACTATGCCATCCTTTTACTGGTATTATTAATTCTTGGATTATTTTGTATCCTAAAAAGTTATGCCATCGGAATGTTTTTTCTTACGAATTCGCCAGATGGATGGGATATATACCAAGTAAACTATAATGTAGCAGGCTGGATTGTTTTCGGAGGAGTGATTTCTCTATTATCTGGCTACGGATTGATTAAAATAATGCTGAAGTATATTAGTTAATCCATAAGTGAAGAATTCTGTCAGGGGTAAATAAATGAACTGTCCAAAATGTAACAGTGAAATGATGTTCGGCTATGTACAAAGTAAACATGGAATCATCTGGTCCGCTGAAGTACATGAATGGTTTATGCTGCCTAATGCCAAAAAAGGTGATGTATGGGTGGGAGGGAAAGATAATTGTTTTAGCGTGCTAACAGAGGCTCTACGCTGTCCGGAATGTAAAACAATAGTCGTGTTACCACCGGTAGAGAAAGTCGAATAAATGCTCGACCATTAGTAAATGATGTAGTTGTGCATTAGAGCTTTTTCCCGCTTTCAACAATAGCAAATAATTTGGCTTATCCACTGTATTCACCTCTCAATCAAAAGATCGGTTCACTTGAATTATTTTACATTCTATATATACCTTTTGCAAGGAATAAAGAGCTTTCGGTGTCCGGAGTGTGAAACAATCGTTGTGCTGTGCACATGATTGACGTCAATCTGTCCATACTAATAGTGAAGCGCTGATTGGTTTCGGACGCACACAGATCGACAATGAAACCAGAGCTTCCTTAGCTATAAGATGGAGGTGATCAAATGGAGATGCAAACCGTAGACTATCTGAAGAAAGCTTTGCTTGACACTCAGGAAAGAGTACGGGACTTTAAGGCCTATTCTACAAAGATAGAGGATAAGGATCTGCAAAAGTTTTTCGGCGACTACTCGCTTTCTGAAGGAAAGCAAGCACAAAAGCTACAAAAATATCTTGAATCTGTGAAGCACTGAAGACGGCCACCCAATGGGTGGTTTTTCTTTTTTTAAGTTACAAGGTCGAATATTGTCGAAATGGATAAAAATATGTTGCAATACCCAATTGACAATTTTATAATAGAAAGACCAAAATGCAGTAATTATAAAAAAACATGCAAATCAAAATTGAAAGATAAGTAGTATAAGTTGTATTAGTAAAGGAATATCGAAGCATGATTGTAATGGGTTTAATTAATAACGCAGCGCTGCTATTGGCCTTAATCATTATTTATGAAATTAGTTATAACATACCGGCTAAATGGACTAAGCTCGTGCCGTGGATCAATGGGATCCTCATCGCCTTAATCGGATTAACCATTATGACCTTTCCTTATGAATTAAAGCCCGGCATTTTTTTTGATACCCGCACAATTCTAATTAGCACATCTGCACTGACCTTTGGACTGCTTCCGGCAAGCATTGCATCGCTTATATTGGCTCTGTATCGGGTCGCACTGGGAGGCGCAGGGCTTCTTATGGGCATTGCAACGATTGTTACATCAGTTTGCATTGGGGGCGTATGGAGGCACTTTTTTATGCCCAAATATGGGAGGCTGCGATGGGTTAATATCTATCTCTTTGGTGTTGTTGTTCACCTTATGATGCTAGTAGATGCATTTGTTCTTGCATGGGATACGGCGTTACAAATCATAGGACAAATTACTTTTCCTGTCTTGCTGGTGTATCCGATAGCCACAGTCATCCTCAGTCTTTTGATATTGCAGCAAAAGGATCGAAAAGAAGCACAAACCAGGGTAATGGAGGCGGAAGAGCGATACAAAAGTATCTTTCATAATAGCCATAATGTTATGCTTCTAATTGATCCTCAAGACGGAAGCATTATTGATGCCAATCCGGCTGCTTCCAGATTCTATGGCTGGACAATAGAGACCTTGAAAGGCATGAACATTGCACAGATTAATACGCTCAATCCCGTTGAAATAAAAGCTGAAATGGAGAAGGCTTACCTGGAGAAAAGGAATTCCTTTTTCTTTCAGCATAGAAGAGCCGCAGGAGATGCTGTAAACGTTGAGGTGCATAGCAGCCCTGTAACATTGAAAGAAAAAACATATCTTTATTCCATTATCCATAACATTTCCGATCGAGTTTTAGCCAATCAAGCACTGTATGAGAGCGAGCAACGCTTCCGCCTTTTGGTGGAAAGCGCACCGGAAGCAATCTTCATTGTATCAGGGGGTAAGTTTAGATACATCAATGAGTTTGCAGTTTCTGTGTTTGGAGCGGAATCCGCTGCGCAGCTGCTCAACACACCTGTAATGGATCGCTATCACCCAGATTACCATGAAATAATCAGAGAGCGGGTAAAAATTCTGCTGAAGGAGAAAAAATCGATGCCTCCCAATGAGGTGATCTTCCTAAGACTCGATGGCACTTCTGTTTATGTGGAGGTAAGCGCAGTCCCAATTCATTATAATCATACGGTCGGATCATTGGTAATTGCGCGGGACATTACAGAACAGAAAATTGCCAGTCAGGAAATTCTTAAGCTTAATACAGAGTTGGAGCAGAGGGTAGAAGAAAGAACCGCAGAACTTCAGAAATCAGTAAATGAGCTTGAGGCATTTGCCTACACGGTATCCCATGATTTGAAATCCCCATTAAGAGCCATTGATGCATACAGCAGAATTCTAATGGAGGATTATCCTGAAGTAATTGAGGGTGAAATCCAAGATATCCTTGGTAATATCAAAAATATTAGCAGAGATATGATTGCACTGATTAACAAGCTTCTTCAGTATTCTACAGCATCACGTCTTGGATTATATCGGGAAACCATCGATCTTCATCAACTATTTCAACTAACCTTTAATGAGCTGACTGCTGCAACACCGGAGCGGCGCATCAAGCTCATCATGGAAACGCAAATTCCTAAGATAGAAGGGGATAAAATCTTATTAAAACAAGTTGTGAACAACATCATTTCCAATGCCGTAAAATTCACTCGCAATACCGATCCAGCAGTCATTAAGGTAGGACATACCATCGATGCGAATCGAATTACGATTTACGTCAATGACAATGGTGCCGGCTTTCCAATGGAGTCTTCGGAAAAGCTGTTCGGAATTTTTCAAAGACTTCATTCTGCCGAAGAATATGAGGGAACGGGAATTGGGCTCGCCACTGTTCAGAAAATCATAAAAAAGCATGGCGGTAGAGTATGGATTTTAGGGAAAGCCGGCAAAGGGGCGACGATCTACTTTACACTTCCAAAATAAGAAGTACAAAATCAACTAAGGAAACGTTGGGAGGGAATCTTTTGTTCAAAGTTATGATTGTTGACGATGTGGAAGTGATGCGGAGAGATGTGAAACGGTTAAAGTTGTGGGGAGAATCATCGGGATTCTTGATTGAGGCCGAAGCAGTAGACGGCTTGGATGCAATGGAGCAATTACAGAATCACTCCATTGACCTTGTAATCACAGATATTAGAATGCCCCGTGTAGATGGGATCGAACTTTTACGGCAGATCTCGGAAAAAAAACTATGTCCTGTTACTGTTTTGCTGAGTGACTTTACAGAATATCACTTTGCAAGACAAGGGATTTTATATGGTGCCTTTGATTACATCGGAAAACCTGTAGATGAAGCCATTCTGTCTGAATTGCTGAACAGAATTGGAAGGCACCTGGTCGAGTTGCGTGAAAAGGAGCGGAAACGTATAGAACTGCAAGATTTTGCGCAAGATGCAATCATTCTAACAGAGGATAAAAAGCAGCTCATAAATAGTATCAAAAGCAGAAACCCCAAAGCCGTAGCTCAGGCTGTGGAATTGATTGGTCGGATTTGTCATCTTAATCAATACGACCATATCAAAGCTAAGGATACATTAAAAAATACTACTCATGAGCTTATTGGACAGCTCCGGCAGACCTATCCATGGCTGGAGTTCTTTATTGATATGGATCAATTAGCAGCAGATTTCTACTCGGGAAGCGAAGATGTGGAAGAACTTCAGAACTGCGCAAACGGGATTCTTAAGGAGCTAATTATGCTATTAAACAAACTAATGGGCAACCCCGGCAGTGACCTTGTAACTCAGACTTGTGAATATGTGCTCACCCATGTGGATGAAGAAACTTCCGTAAAGCTACTTTCAGAAAGACTATTTGTGAATAAATCTTATTTAAGCGAAACGTTTAAGCAAAAATTCGGAACAACACTGCTGCAATACATTAATATGGTAAAGATTGAGAGAGCGAAAAAACTGCTCCAAGAAGGCAAATTGATGAATTATCAAATTTCAGAGATGCTT
>JAQSXD010000206.1 GCA_029266295.1 Bacillota bacterium
TGAGCTGCCCCAGCTCCTCCAGAATCGTTCCGCTCATGACAATAAAAGCACGCTTTCGAACTGCGGGAAGATCTTTCAGAGAATTTACCGCATTTTCACCGCAATAAATATGTCCGCAGCCAAGCTTAATCCCATACATTATTTTTTCCTACCTTTCCTATTCCCCATAAACGATCGCGTTTTTGATGACTGCGCCGGAAGCATGCTCTCGGATGGCCTTTTCCAGGTCTGGCAACGCATATTCATTCTGAATAAAATCTTCACCGGATATGATTCCCATCTTCAAAAGCTCCATGGCTGTCATCACATGTCGCGGCGTTGTATGAAAGACTCCCTTGATCGTAATCTGTGAATAATGCAAGAGGGTAGCATCCACCTCCAGCACAGATCCGGATTTCGTTCCGCCGAACAGAAGTACGAACCCGCCCTTTCGAACCATCTGCACACTGGTGTTCCAAACATCAATCAGGCCTGTCGCTTCTATGACAATATCGGCACCCAGACTGTCTTCCGTTAACGAACGCACTGCCTTTGCAGTGTCATCGATTCCCGTTAAATTCAGGGTTTGGTGAACACCCAGTTTTTCTGCGAGATCAAGGCGGTTTTGCAGCAGATCGGTCACGATGACCTTTGCACCCTTTCGCACTGCTAACCGTGCAAACATTAAACCGATGGGGCCAGCTCCATTGACCACAACAATGTCACCAAGCCGGATGGGACTGCTTTCGATTCCGTATACTGCGCAGGCAAAGGGTTCCAGAAGAGAAGCTGTTTTATCGGAAACCGAATCGTCCAGCAGAAACATATTCTGCCGAACGATGGTTTCAGGGACTCTCACATATTCTGCATAGCTGCCGCGGTTAAACGTTATATCCGAACACATGGAGTGCAAGCCCTTTTTACAGAAGCTGCAGCAGTTGCAGGGAGCGCTGTTATGCACCGCAACCCGGTCTCCTTCACGAAACCCTTTCACGCCCTTGCCCACAGCAGAAATGATACCCGAGAATTCATGTCCATAAGGATGGGGCGGTTTTAGCAAAGGATATCCTCTTTTAAAATTCTTCACATCAGTCCCGCAGGTGCTGGAGATCTTGTTCTTGATTAAAACTTCCCCGGAACCGATTCGCGGGATATCGGTCTCAAGAATGCGGATGTCCTCAACACCATACAACATCGCGCTGAGCATTCTTCCCTCTTCCATAATTGAACCCTCCTACATTAATAGCCTGTTCCGTCTTTTTTCTCTCCTGCTTTGCTCGGCTGTCCATAGCTCTTAAAGCTTTCCATTACAACATCCATTTCTGCGTTGCTAAGCACAACAGGATTGCCCATGCAGGAAGCTCTCCATTGCATCTCTGCTACAAACTCAACATTTACTGCAAGGCCAAATGCCTTCGCGAGTGTTGGTCCGCAAGTCACCAGCCCGTGATTGGCAAGGAGAACCGCCTTGCTTTTTCCAATAACCTTTTCCACGTTTTCCGCCAGCTCCATTGTTCCGAAAGTTGCGTACTCCGCACAAGGGACTTCGGGCACTCCGGCTCCGCCGATTACATAATGCACTGCTCTCAAAGGCATATTCAGGCATGAAATTGTTGTGCAAAAGGTGGAATGGGTGTGAACAGCAGCCCGGGCCTCGGGTTTGTTTTGATACATAACCGTGTGAAGTCCATGTTCGCTTGATGGCTTGCGCGTACCGTCAATGATGTTGTTTTTCAGGTCCATAACAACGATATCTTCCGGCTGGGTTGAAAAATAATCAAGACCCGAAGGGCTGATTGCCATATAACCTGTTTCCGGATCGTAGATACTGATATTTCCGCTGGTGCCCTTGCTCAAACCGGATGAACTCATTTTCCGTCCATATTCTGCAATTTCAATTCTTTCTTTTTCCATCAACATATTCATTACTCCTTGTAATTTATTTAAAACGTTACCCGTAGACAAACCCAGTGGTCAAAGTCTTCAATCATACAATCCATCGATCAAAATCTTTAACCCTTGAGATCCCGTTGATTGACAACCATATCGCTCTTTCCCGCTTCCCAGAATTCCTTGATGGTGCGCGCCAAAAGCAATGGAGATTTGGGCAGAGCGTCAACCACGTTTCCGGCTGTGTGAGGCGTCATCGTTAGATTATCAAGTTCCAGAAGCGGATCTCCGGGCGCAATGGGTTCTTCCCAGAAAACGTCCAGCGCTGCCCCACCTATTTTCCTGTTTTTCAATGCTGCAATCAGTGCATCCTTATCAATCACTCCGGCCCGTGAGGTATTGATGAGATATGCTGTGGGCTTCATGAGACCGATGAGGGTTTCCCCAATCATTTTCTCCGTTTCAGGAGTTAACCTCAGATGCAGGGAAACGATATCTGCCGTTCGGAACAATTCTTCCTGCTCCGTCAATCGAATAGCAAGTCCGGCTTGGTCAAGGGAGTCCTGACTCACATAGGGATCATGTGCAATGACATTCATGCCGATGCCGGCTGCTTTTTTCGCTACGAGCTTGCCGATATGACCAAGTCCAACCACCCCCAAAGTCATGTCGCACATGGAGGTCGTATAGGCACTGTTACGAGATTCCTGACGCCAGCTGCCTTGCTTTAGTGCAGCATGCGCCCTGGCGATGTTGCGTGTTTCTGCGAACATCAGGCCGATAGCGAAGTCCGAAGTTGCCTCTGCGTTCCTGATGCAGTGGATTACCGGAATGGCTCGCCTTGTTGCGGCAGCTACATCTACGTGTTCCATTCCGCCCCGGCAGGTTCCGATGAGTTTTAGATTCCTGCCCGCATCGATCAGATCTTCAGGCACCGGGCAGAAATGGGTCAGCAAGATGTCCGCATCCGCAACCTCACGATATGCCTCCTCCGGCACCATTTCAGCAGTAGGTCCATTTTTCTCAATGTTATGCGCCTTTTTCTGAAACTCCTGACGCGTCTCTGCAGGCCAGAGAACCGGCACAACCGTAACGGTTCCCGGTTCTCCCAGCGACTCTGCTGCTTCCTTCATCAGCGGAATCGGCACCACGATATCTCCGATTACTACAATTTTCATTTCAGTTCCTCCATCTGTTTCGTGGTAGCGTCAAGTTTGGCACTACCCTTTTCTTTTTCACCCTCAGGATGCGCCAAGCAAAAAATTGAACCGATCAGATGTGTGCACGGAATGAATCAGTGCTTCCCTAACTTAAGATTCGTTCTGCCTTGGGAAAAAGCAGAACGAATCTTAGAGAAACGCTGATTCATTCGTGCGCACACCTCATTCAATCAGCGCTTCCGTAAATCAGGGTTATAATATGTATTAAACCGTTGCCTCTGCTTCTGGTTTTGTGGGTACATACGCATTACCGAGCGCATTCTTTTCAAGATACTCATGCACAGCACTCTTATTCTTTTTGAATAAGATGTATAGCACCAGATAAACAATGACCGTTCCTGCAATGATTACCGGGTTCATGGTCAGAAACGCCATCGTGATGACACCCGCTGTGCAGTTGGACATAATGAAGCCAATGACGAAGGTTCCGGCAGCCAGGGCTGTTGCAGCCGCTTCAAATCCGGTATCGGATGCAATCTGAGTAAAGGTTACTGCCCAATAGGAGGCCATGGCAAGCTTTGCGCAGAAGACGATGCATCCCATAACCCAGGATTTCACGATATTTCCATTGCTCAGGCAAACCGGGATCTCCATCATATAAGGAAGAGATGGCAGCACCATGACCGGCAGCACCATGTTACCCGGTATGAGAAATGCTAGCAGTACCGCAAAGGGGATTACCAAAAGTCCCGTAGTAAGCGTGGCGGGTTCTCCATAACCTAGTGCATCGTTAACAGCCAGAATAAACTCCCGGTTCTTTCCATATCTGCTGTTTTTCAGCGTTTTACGGGAATAGTCTGTAAGGGTTGTAAATCCAGAGGCGAACAGTCCGGCAATCTTGGGGAAGATAGCCATAACAGCGGAGCAGGTGATGGCAACATTAGCGACCTGACCCCAGCCTGCCATGGTATTCAAAGTGGTAAAGCCACCGACAATCCCCAGAATTAATCCAACGATAATCCCGATGTACATTGGCTCACCCATGAATCCAATCTTTTTACGGATGGCTGCCGGATCTGCACTCAGCTTATCCATGCCCAGCTTGCTGAATAGAATGTTCAGCACAAGATACAAGGGGGCATCGCCGTTATGATGGGGCGCCGTCATTGCACAGGAGGGATAATGATAATAGTTGGACCATCTCTTCTGCATAACCTCAGCAATGAGCAGAATGACCAGATTGATAAAGAGCATAAGGCCAAAAGCCAAAACCAGGTTTTGTGTCAGTTGATAGAGGACGGATCCCCAAACAATGATCGAATAATTATTCCACAGATCTGATGGCATGAAGATGTCGGTCCACTTCACAAGCCAGAGCAGGATTTGAAAGACAAGCCCCACACCAATAAACATCATTCCGATTTGAGTGGAATAAGCCACGGAAGCGACAGCCTGCCAGCCGATATCCAGTGCTGGCAGATTGATCCCACTCGCTCCTACCAGCTGTTGAACCAGCGGCGTAAGCACCGTACCAAAGGCGCTGGTGATAAAACCCATACCTTTTAAGCCGACTCCGATGAGTACTGCGGATGCAAACGCCTTTTTTGTAGGAGCGCGGAACAGCTTGCAAATAGCGAAAATAATCAGCGGAACCATGATATAATTGCCGAACGTATCAAAAAAACTTTTCAGAACACTAAAGAACATATGATTCTTCCCTTCCTTTCTTGTTTTTCCCTAGGGAAACGCGCACGGAATTAATCAGCGCTTCCCTAAATACCTACCCCTTGAAAAGCAGTCTTTTTTCCCTACCCAAGATTGAGCTTGCTGACTGCCGCCAGCAGTTCCTCTACAAACTCCTGCTCATTAATCCCCACCAGAAATCCTGTAGCATTCAGTACCGGAATTCCATATACATCATCCACCGGGCTGGTGTACGCAATCAGATCATAGCCGCCACCCTCCAACGCTAATGCAACGCCTCCCGGTGCTACCTCAGTGGAATCCATAACATATCCGTGCTCCGCCAATACATCCTCCAATTTGGATGACAACATTGCAGAGCTAACCGTTCCCGAGCCGCATACGGACAAAAGCTTTACAGATCTCAATTCAATCTCTCCTCTCATAAAAAAATTATTCATCTTCTAAAACGCTCAGGCAGTTTAAAACCTCTTGAACGCTCGTAGAATTCTTAATCCGTTTGAGCAGCTCAGCATCCTGGATGACACGCATCATCTTTTTCAGCATACCAACCTGTTGTTTTGAATCTTTTACAACCAGCGGTATAATGATCTCGCAGCTCAAAGTTCTTTCTCTCATTCCCATCATCCTGAACGCTACCGATTCTCTGGGAAGAATCACTCCCACAGCCGGTTTTATCACAAGCTCATTGTTTGTATGGGGAATCGCAATATTATATTGTTTCCCCGGCAGTCCGGTAGGAAGTTCGTCTTCTCTTTGGAGAACCGCATCCACATAACCGGGCTTTACATACCCATACTCTTCAAAGCGTGCGCCCATCATTCGAATGCAGTCTTCTGCACTTTCCACATCTGCATCCAAAATAATAAAACGCTCATCCAATAACGTACTTATTGTAATTACCTCCTTATTGCCTTTTTCTCTGCCGCCTTTAACATACCATATCGCTCAGCTGCAAATAAGGCCAAATCCATTCAAGCTTCTGCACCGTTATCGATGCAAAGATCTGAGCCGATTGGCGCCAGTCGGTACATTCAACCAATGATCAACACCGCAAAAAAGGCAGTGAGCACTGCGGCAGCAGTTCGTATGATAATCCTGGTCCTATAAATGCCAAGTCTCTGATAACGCTCATACCTTGTGAAAACCAATGGACAAATAAAAACCGCCGTGCTGACACCAAGTGCAGGAACATACTTCCACTCGGTCTGTACCTCATAGCCCAGCAAAAGGAGATTTGCTGCCACAAGGACAAACAATGCGATGTAGAGCCAGATGCGAAAATGACTGTCATAGCTTACAAACTGTTGAGATTTCTCAAAACAAGCTCCGCTGCAGCTTGGCAGCTCATGATTTGCTCCGGGATTAATGATATAATCTCTGGAAAGAGTAGATTTGCCGCAATACAGGCAATGCTCTGATTTATTATCTGGCTTCATGTTCGGTTCCCCCATTCCACTCATCAAGTAGAGCCTTCGCATCCTCAATGCGGTCACTTTCCAGCACTTGCTTTACAAGTCCGCATAATTGATCGGTATCAAAGCGGCGGATATTGTATTTTAATTTTCCAACCTGAGCAGGCGCCACGCTGAATTCATCCAATCCCATGGCAAGAAGCAGCGGTGTAAGACGCTCGTCTGAAGCGGCCTCGCCGCACATGCCTGCGCAAATTCCAGCGTTATGTGCATTTTGTATGACAGTATTGATGGCGTGCAGGACCGATAGATTACAAGGATCATAAAGGTACTGCACCTTTTCGTTCATTCTGTCTGTCGCAGTGATATACTGAATCAGATCGTTGGTACCAATCGAGAAAAAGTCTGCTTCTTTGGCCAGCTTGTGGCTGATTAGCACCGATGCCGGGGTTTCGATCATAATGCCTGTCGAAATGTTCTCTTGAAAGGCAAACCCTTCGGAGCGAAGAGCGGTTTTGGCCTCTTCTAGCATTTCTTTTGCCTCCCTCAATTCCTCAAGGGTTACGATCATTGGGAACATAATCTTCGCATTTCCATG
>JAQSXD010000207.1 GCA_029266295.1 Bacillota bacterium
CATAAACCGCATCGCTAAGTCATTGAAGTCCGCCTCTGGATGCTCATACATAATCCACATAATCTTTGCAGCATCCATTGCTGATCCGCCGCCCACTGCGATGATGACATCAGGAGCAAAGGCGGAAAGCGCAGCAGCACCTGCTTTTGCACAGGCAAGAGTCGGGTCGGGGGATACGTCAAAGAAGGTGTGATGAACGATTCCCATGCTGTCCAATTGATCTGTGATCGCTTTGGTATATCCATTTTTATACAGGAAGGTATCCGTTACAATAAAGGCCTTTTTATTATTGTAAACCTCCTTGAGTTCTTTCAGGGCGACTGGAGTACAACCCTTCTTGAAATAAATTTTCTCCGGAAGTCTAAGCCAAAGCATATTTTCTCTCCTTTCAGCCACGGTTTTAATATTCAGAAGCTCTTTAACCCCTACATTTTCCGAGACTGAATTCCCTGCCCAGGAACCGCACCCAAGGGTGAGAGAAGGAAGAAGTCTGAAGTTATAGATATCTCCTATGCCGCCTTGTGAAGAAGGAGTATTGATCAGAATACGGCAGGTTCTCATAGTATCTTCGAAAACTTTGATCTTTTCAATTGCCTTTTCAGGGTCTACGTACAGGACTGCAGTATGGCCGATTCCTCCGTCAATCACAAGCCGTTCTGCAATTTTCAGCCCTTCTTCAAAATCCTTGCTCTTATACATTGCCAGAATTGGGGAGAGTTTTTCATGGGCAAAGGGCTCAATGGTTACATCAAGCTCGGTAACCTCTCCGATCAGCATTTTCGCATCTTTCGGGCATTCAAATCCTGCGAGCTTAGCAATTTGATAGGGACTTTTTCCTACGATTTGTGCATTAATATTTCCCGCAGCATTCAAAATAATCTTTCGAACCAGATCCTTTTCCGTATCATTGAGAATGTAACAACCGCGCATCTCAAATTCTTTTTTACACTGGTTGTAAACTTTTTCGGTGATGACAACCGATTGCTCTGAAGCGCAAATGGTGCCATTATCAAAGGTTTTTGAATGGATAATGGAGTTTACTGCCATGAGAATATTCGCGGAATCATCAATTAACGCGGGCGTATTGCCATTGCCTACACCCACTGCCGGATTGCCGGAAGAATAGGCAGACTTTACCATGCCGGGGCCTCCGGTTGCCAGAACCATATCTGCTTCTTTCATGACCTCGACGGACATCTCAATGGAAGGTTCATCGATCCAGGCAATGATACCGCTGGGCGCCCCTGCTTCCACTGCTGCATCAAGCACAACTTTCGCGGCTGCAATGGTACACCTTCTGGCACCTGGGTGGGGAGAAAAGATAATCCCATTTCTGGTTTTCAAAGAAATAAGTGCTTTGAAGATCGCTGTTGATGTCGGGTTCGTCGTTGGAATAACGGCTGCGATTACACCGACGGGTTCGATGATCCTCTTAATACCAAAAGACGTGTCTTCCTCCAGGATACCGCAGGTTTTTACATCCTTATACGTATTGTAAATGTACTCGGAGGCAAAATGATTTTTGATTACCTTGTCCTCCACAACCCCCATCTTCGTTTCTTCCACCGCCAGTTTCGCCAGTGAAATCCTGTTTCTTGTTGCCGCAGTTGCCGCAGCCAGAAAAATCTTATCCACCTGCTCCTGACTGTAAGAGGCAAACTTTCTCTGTGCTTCCTTTACCTCTTCAAGCCTTAGCTTTAACGATTCAGTGCTGTTCACAACTTCCGGTCTTACTGGAAGCTCTTCCGTCTTTTTTTTCTCTGCCATTTAAAATCCTCCATTTCGTTCGAAACTCGATTCAAAACTTCTTTGATCATACCATTTTAGATATGATCGGATTGGATTTCTCTCAGCTTCTATCACCATGATCCATGCGAAAAACAGATGGCCTTATGATCTTCGGATAGAAACTTACAAAAGTTCTGTTTTAAATTGTGTTCATCCTATCATGTTTCAATTCTTTTCTCTACAAAAAACGGATAATACACCCTATACGCCTTTTGTGCATAGGATATATCATTTTTGATATGGATATCGTTATAATTTTAACGCCGGAATTCGGGTAAGCATCAAGCTCTACTCCGCCAGAAAGAAAGGGACTGCAGCCACTTCCTCCATAATTCCTACTATATAAAAAAGCGGTCTCGTCACCGAAACCGCAAGGCATTTTTTATGCATCTAAAAATAACAGCCGTATTCCCGAATCCGTTCTCGCAAAAGGTCCAGGAAGTCCTTCTCACACTTTTTCTGTACGTGATTCTCTCGAAAAATCATAACATCCTTGATATATTTTGCAAAGGCGCCGCACCGTTTCTGAACCAAACCATATTTATCCAGGATCTGCTGCGGCACGGGGGAAACCCACATGTAGGCGTCGGGGACTGTTGACAGCAGCTCGTATTGACTTCCTCTTTCATAGACATAAATCACCTTATTCTGGTGCCGCTCTTCTCTGTCATTATCGGATAAATCCACAAAGTCTCCCGATGGAAGTCTCTGATCTCCAAGGAGAATCTCTATGCAGCCATTCAAATCTTCATCAGACCGAATATGCTTGTCAGATATAGTACTTTTCGCCGAGGTCAACAGCAGATAATCAAACTCTAAAACCATCCGATACTGCAGATTTTTTAACTTCAATAAGGAGAGAAAGTAACCCTCATGCATCGAGTTGTATCGAATGATACCAATATCATAATGAAAATCAAGCACATTTCGAATCGTCTCCATTGAATTTGTCTCATGATAATAAATGCGCAGATTGTCCTCATGGCTGAGCGAGCTTGCATATTCTGCGAAGACTTCCGAGATATAGCTGGCTCTTGGTACGGATATTTTCAGACTGATCCCACGATCGTTCAGATCCAGATAGGTACTCTTTAGGTTATCCATTTGATACTGAATTTCTTTTGCATGATTCAGGAAGCGCTGCCCTTCTCGGGTAGTCTCGACGCCCTTGGAGGTTCGCTCAAAAATGGTGATATCGAATTCCTTTTCCAGCTCCTTCACCGCTCTGCTTAGATTTGATTGAGCCACATACATCTTTTTTGCGGCAAGAGAAATGGATCCATATTTATCGATTTCAATCACATATTTTAAATCTGTGAAATTCATACGATTGCCTCCTTCATCTGCGCCTTAGTTCTCTCTGCTTAATTTTTCCTGCTTGGTTCTTCCTACTTATCTTTTCTGGCTTATATTTCAGGTTTATCTTTTCCTGCTATTTCTTCCCGTTAAGTTCTTCCAGCTTTGCTTTTACAATTTCTTCGACCTTTTCAGCCAGATTGTTTGCCTCCTGCTTGGAAAGCTCCTTGGTTTCGATGGCAGGATGAATGAAAAAATCTACCTTTGCGCCCGATTGGACGTGTCCTTTCTCCTCAAAGACATGATACGTACCATTCAGCGTAACAGGCACAACCGGAACCCCCGGTTTTGTGGCAAGACGAAGGCTTCCTTTTTTAAAATCGCCCATCCGGGGCCCTTTGCTTCTGGTTCCCTCAGGAAATATGACGAGAGAAAAGCCGCGGTTCAAAAGCCCGATCCCCTCTTCAATGGTTTTCAGGGAAGATCTGGGATCGTCACGCTCGATGAAGATACTGCGAATATCTCTAATCCATTCACCAAACACAGGTATTTTACCAAGAGAATTCTTGGCAACAAAGCCGATCTGCTTCATGCTGATCACAGCACCGTAAATTGGGATATCCGCATAACCCTGATGGTTCGAAACAAAAACAACCGGTCCGTCGGGAATGTTCTCAATTCCCTCTACATTAAGTTCAATCTTATACTTTTTCACGATGCCGTTTCCCCAGGTCGTCGTGGAATTCAGGATTTGTTCCCTCTCTTTTAAATCATCCCCAGCATCTCTATGATTTTTGATCTTAAAGTGAAAGGGTCTCAGATGTCTCAAATTGAAATACATCCAAAACGCAAAGCATATATTCTTATAGAGCCGATAAATTTTTTTCATGTTCTTCTCCTTTGAAGATTGATTCTTTCTGTTATAATATTCCGGTGGTTATGGTATCATAAGTGCAAACCGATCCCGGTACGCTTCACATCGACACAATAAATGCCCCCGTACAAAATCTACGATTTTGCTTCAACTATTTGCATATATTGTACCATAAAAACAGTATTATTTTCAATTCGAAGGGAATTTAAGGAATGCAAAAAAAAGTCAACCGTATCAAATTTATCAGCAAAAGCCGAGCAATCATGGCTGTCTCAGGATTTCTGCTATTCTCTGTCATTGCATATTTCATTTCCTCCAGAGAGGTTTTGGCTTTTGATACAGTCATCCGTCAGGAAATTTACAACCTTCGAAATGATACGCTTACAATTGTTTTAAAGGCATTTACCTATATGGGCAACTGGCAGTCGGTTACGCTGATCTGCTGCATACTGCTTGCGATCTCACGCCTGCGGTTTTCCTTCGGTTTTCCCGCCGCTATTACAGCGGTGATCTGTACTCTGGTTCAAGATACGCTGAAGTTGATGTTTCAGCGGATACGCCCCGATGTATCTCTTCATCTCATCCAGCAAGGCGGCTTCAGCTTTCCCAGCGGACATTCCTTCACCAACTTTGTTTTCTTCGGCATGATCATCTTTTTGTGCAGACGAAAACTGAAAAACAGAGCCACGTCCAATTGGATCACAGCCCTTTTGTGCTGTCTGATCTTCCTCATCGGCTTCAGCCGAATCTATCTTGGTGTCCACTATCCCACCGATGTATTAGGCGGCTGGGCTTTGGGCCTTTGTCTTCTCATGATCCTCACCTCAGCAATGGAATACTTTCAAAAGGATACTCGTCTTAAATAAAGAAGGGTATCTTGAATAAGAAGGGCATCTTGAATAAGGATTTTCCTCCATTTTCTTTCATTTTTTACTGTTTTATTTTCTGTTTTTTCGGGTTGTACCCAATCTTTCCTTCCTATATAATGTTGAACCATACCATCCTTTTTGGGTGTCGAAATTGGTCGAATAATTTTCACTGGAATTATTAATTCACCTGCCAAAGGGGTATATTAATCAGAAGTCAATATTTGCCGCAGAATGGGACAAACTATTGAAACACTGATTGCATAAGAGGTTCAATTGAATGGCAGAAATTTATGACTCTATAAGAGCTGAAAATAACTTAGATAAAATACCCATCATAATTCCCTCCCTGCATCCAAACGAACGGCTGCTTGAGCTGCTGGATAATCTTCGAAGCCTGACTTCCAAGATGCTCAGCATTATCCTGGTGGATGACGGAAGCGGGGCTGCTTACTCAGAGATTTTTCAAAAGGCACAGACGGATTTTTCCTGCATTGTTCTCACGAGCAAGGTAAATCAAGGCAAGGGAAGAGCGCTGAAGAACGCCTTTCTATATGTTCTAGACAATCTGCCTGATGTTATGGGTGTTGTTACCGTCGATGGAGATGGGCAGCATACAGCAGAGGACGTATTGGCATGCATGATAAAACTGGCCGAAAATCCCGGGCATCTCATCCTTGGATGCAGACAGTTTGACAGCCGTGAGATCCCTTTGAAAAGCCGCTTTGGAAACAAACTGACAAAAAAGGTTCTTTGCCTGACAAAGGGTATCAATGTGGGCGATACGCAGACGGGACTCCGGGCTATACCCACGTCCTATTTAAAGCTCCTGACCGCCGTTCCGGGAGAACGATATGAGTATGAAATGAATGTGCTTCTGGCATGCGGCGAAAATCGCATCCCAATTTATGAAGTTCCCATAAAGACCATTTATTTAGAGGGAAACCGGGGCTCCCATTTTCACCCCGTTTTTGATTCCCTGAAGATTTATACCGTATTTATACGGTATCTGATTTCTGCGGTGTCCTCTTTCCTTTTGGATGTGGCAGTATTTACCCTTTTGATAATGCTCCTGAAAGGCTCCTTACCCGTTCACTATATTTTTAATGCCACTGTGATCTCCCGAGGCTGCTCTTCGTTGTTCAACTATATTGCAAATAAGACCCTCGTATTTAAAACACGGGTAAAAGAGGGATCAGCAGCCAGATACTACGTGCTTGCAGTGTCTCAGATGGCGGCATCTGCCCTTCTGGTTACTGAGATCTTTTCTCTGTTTCCCCGTACAGGTGAAACCCTGATTAAGATTCTAGTTGATACGATCCTGTTTTTTATGAGCTTTTATATCCAGCGCAAGTGGGTATTCAAAAGCAAATAGCCTCAGGTTACAAGGGGCTGAACGCCTGGGAAAGAATCACTGCTAACCCCTGGCAAAACAAAAACTGATATTGAGGTGCTGGAAAGTGTTTGAGAAAAAGAAGCTGCAAACTGTAATTTTTATCTGTTCAACCGTATCAATGTGCGTCTATTTGCTGTGGCGTCTGATCTTTACCCTTCCCATACACGAAGGTGCGATCGCATTGATTATGGGAATTTTGCTTATCAGCAGTGAGATTGTTGCTGCCCTGGGCTCCTTTGAGCTGTTTTGGCGTAAAAACAGAGAATTTAAAGTGGAGCTTCCGGTGATTCCCAAAAGCTGGTTTCCCCATGTGGATGTTTTCATTGCCACCCACAATGAACCGACAGACCTCTTATATAATACTGCAAATGCTTGTACGTTTATGGAGTACCCGGATAAAAGCAAGGTTCACATCTACCTTTGCGATGACGGCAACCGAAAAGAAGTGGCGGCACTGGCAAAAGAACTGGGCGTAGG